>DASUVJ010000074.1:0-8647 GCA_036378995.1 Saccharimonadales bacterium (SeqCode) | reverse complement strand
ACCTGCCGAAGCCGAATATAAGGCTGTATTGAAAGAGCTTGGTTCGCCGGAAAAGCTAGCCCTTGAATACGGACGGTCCGATAGGCATCTTATTGGCCCGCGCTGGTACGATATGTATTTCAAGCTTTTAAAGCAGCTGCTACTCATCGTACCGCCAATTATTGCCGTTATAGCAGGAATCGCACATTTTGCAGAATCTAAGGTAATTATGGAGTCTATCATCTCTGGCATAGGGGCAGCCTTAGAGACAGGGGTTCATATTGCTTTTTGGACGACTCTGACGTTTGCTGTCTTTGAATATATGGGCGTAAAACCCGAAAGTATGGCATCCGAGTGGTCTCTTGATGATCTGCCGGAACTGTCAAGTCCTCGACAAATTCCCGTTGCTGATTCTATTGCTGGAATGGTCATGAGCATGGTATTCGCAGCTGTTGTTGTATATGCCGTCTCACTACCTGCACTATGGACCCAGCAGGCGCATTCAACATTGAATCCGGAGCTTTGGCAAGGATGGGTACAGGGCTTTTTGGCGCTAAGCGCAGCAAGCTTAGTACTGGAGTTTGCTAAATATAAAATTGGCAATTGGACAACAGCGCTGGCTGTGGCGAATGTGCTGCTGTGTGCTGTATGGGCAGCGTTTATCTCCTTCGTCATTTTGACTCAGGACGTAGTGAACCCGGCTTTGATTACCGAAGCCCAAGCTAAGGCGGGGGAGACGAATTTACAGGAAGTCCTGGACTGGACTTTAGGTATCTCGGTTGTAGTAACAATTCTTAGCTGTATATGGAGTGCGGGTGACTCAATATATAAGGCCGTGATCCTTCGTCGGGGATAGTAATCACCTCAATTTAAAAGAGGCCGTGGGGTCTCTTTTAGTTTTTCTCAAATATACCTCAGCTTGTTGTAATATTGTAGCCGTAAGCAAAATGGTGTGGTATGATGGGAAGGACTATAAAAGGGTAAAAAGATACAGTAATGGCACGGTTACCGGTACCAGGTTCAGACGACGGAACATGGGGGGATCTCCTCAATGATTTTCTTGTTGTAGCCCATAATCCCGACGGAACGCTTAAGAGTGCTCCGGTAAACGATGCTACCGCATCTTCAAAGGGTGTGGTGCAGCTCGCTGGCGACTTAGGGGGTACTGCGTCATCTCCTACGGTGCCGGGGTTGGCTCAAAAAGCTAACTCGTCTACTACTATAACGGCGGGTACTGGCCTATCTGGTGGCGGTGATCTAAGTACAAACCGAACACTTTCGGTTAATTTTGGTACGGGCGCCGGTACGGTTATGGAGGGGAACGACTCCCGAATTGCCGGAGCTGAACAGACTACCAATAAGGGTGCGGCGAACGGCTACGCTGGACTCAACTCTTCGTCCCGTGTACCTACGAACCAGCTGGGTTCAGGTACTGCCGATACGACTGTTTACCTAAGAGGTGATGGCACTTGGACTGCCGTTCCAGTCGTGAGTGTTGCGGGAAAGACCGGTGCCGTTACGCTGGCTCAGACAGATATTCCTAATCTACAAACAGATTTGGCGGGCCGCGTCACGACAACGAGTGGTGGCGGTGAAACGTATTTTGATGCCGGTAACTCTGGATCTGCAATTACTATTAATATTGCCAATGGCAACGTGCAAAAAGTAACCCTTACGGCAAACTGCACCATTACTCTTACGGCGCCTGCAAGCGGTGCGTATCGCTCCTTGATGCTGTATGTATTTCAGGATGGTACGGGTTCACGAACGATTACTTGGCCGGGTTCGGTATCGTGGGGATCAAGCGGAGCTCCGGTGCTTTCGACGGCGGCGACGCGAATGGATAAGATTTTACTGGATACGGTTGACGGTGGCGTAACGTGGTATGGTGCCGCGGGACCGGGTGGATTTTAGTATATGATTGGCTCTGCGCGAGCTGTAGCTATCACCAAGTCTTTACCGAGCCCGATAGCAAGCTACGGATTTACTGCGGGGACTGGTACGACGGCAGTCGATTCATCTGGAAATGGACGTACGCTCACTTTGAATAACGCTACGTGGGCAACGGGACATACGGGATTTGGGCTGACAAATAGTGGATCTACCACAGGCGCGGTAACATCATCATCATCATTTACGGCTCCTGCGGCTGCATTAACGATTATGGCGTGGGTTCGTCCGTTGGATTTAACGGCCGGCTCGACGCATTTTGCTGCGGGTTTTATTGATACGGGTGGAAGTACTTGTGCTGCTATTTTTACGCAGCGCGGCGATTTTGGAACATCTAATGTTCTTCAGTGCGACCTTCGACTGGGTGGTAGTCTCGTGGCTTTTCATGGTCCGGCGCTGACACTGAATACCTGGACGCATGTCGCAGTGACGTATAACGGTGCGAATGTTGTTGTGTATAAAGACGGGGTATCTGTGGGGAGCTATGCTGCGACTGGTACGGTTGCACCAGGGGACGGCTTTTTTGTGGCGGGGTCAAACCTCGCATCACTTTATGACACGGATATCGATATTGATGATGTCAGGGTATTCAACCGGGCGCTCACTGCTCGACAAGTGAAAGCAGCGATGACCATGCCAGTCGCGTAGATACTAAAAGAAGCCCTAGAGGCTTCTTTTAGTATCCTAGGGGGCTACTCCCACTTGAATGTTTTTGCACCGATGACGAACATTACGATCGCCCAGACACCTATGATTGTCAGCTCTGAGCCAATAGCAGCAAGATGCGCACCTTCGATGACGATTGCTTGGATTCCCTCGATTACTGGTGTGAGTGGTAGAAACGCCGATATGCTCTGCAGCCAATCCGGAAGAAGCGCCCTTGGAACCCATAGACCGCTGAAGGCAAGTGATGCCATAAAGACAATCTGTCCGTAGATGTCTGCCTGCGTTGAGTTTTTTGCCCAGCCGCCGATTGCAAGGCCAAAGCCGAGCATCATGACAAGCGACAGTACACTGAATAGTCCAAATTCGAACCAGTTGCCATTCATCTCAAGGCCAAAGAATGCGAGTGCAAGACCTGTCATCATGACGATTGCCAGGATTCCGACAACGGCGTATGAGAGGATGTTCGCTAGGATAAGCTGACGAGATAGCAGTGGCGTAACGCGGAGCCGACGCAAGACGCCTAGTTTTTTATCTGCAGGAATCGTAGACGCAACTCCAAAGATACCAACCATCATGATGGCCATTCCGGTAAACATGGCGTAGAGTCCGTCAAACACTTTAGGCTCGGTACCTTCGATAGTGACCGGCTGAAGCGAGATAGGGAAGGCGGTTCCAAGGATAGCCTTGTTGGTTTCGGTGGATACCTGGTCGACGATACTCATTACGATCTCGTTATTTGTTCGATCGGAGGTATCGAGGTAAACATTTGCTTTGCCTGACGGCTTGCCGTCGACAAGTACGCCAAATTCTTTTGGCAGCTCGATAAATGCGTCAATGCTGTTATCTTTTAATTTTTGCTTGGCTTCGTCGAGCGAATAGGTTTTGTCAGTCTCTTTAAAAACGTCAACACTCTTGATACCCTCGGTAAATTGCTTTGCCAGTTCCTCTTCGGAATTGTTGACGACGGCAACTTTCATGGATAAATTATCCGTATTACTCGTAAAAGCTCCAAACAGCACCAATAGCAGAGCTGGGATGGTGAAGAGTACGATCAGTGTGACGGGATCGCGGAAGATTCGTTTTAGCTGGGCAAGTGCCAGAGTTAGAGTAACGCCCATGTTATTCTCGCAGTCCTTTTCCGGTTAGGTTAATAAATACGTCTTCGAGGTCAGCCTGAAGTACCGTCTTTGGCTTTTTGAAGCCTGTTGCAAGTAACTTTTCGATAAGTGCCTCTGGGCTGTCGAGGGCGATGATCTCGCCGTTGTCCATGACTGCGACGCGGTCACAGAGGAGCTGTGCTTCCTCCATGTAGTGGGTCGTAAGAACGATTGTAATGCCTCGTTTTCGGATTGACTGGATGAGGTCCCAAAGGTGTTGGCGTGCCTGCGGGTCAAGGCCAGTTGTCGGCTCATCTAGAAAGAGAACTTTCGGTTCATTGACAAGTGCCGCAGCTATACTAAAACGCTGCTTTTGACCGCCAGATAGCTTCTCTGGATAATCGCCAGCCTTTTCTGTCAGTCCGACGCTCTCTAAAAGCTCTTCGGGTTTTACGGACGATTTGTAGATTTCTGCCAATAGGGTCAGCTGCTCTTTTAAGTTCAGTTTGTCATAGAACGCAGTTGACTGTGTTTGGACACCGATAATCTTTTTGATGTCATTTGGCCGCTTGGCTACATCGATACCGTCAATGGTCGCTGTGCCGTCGTTGATTGGACGGAGTGTCTCTATCATTTCGAGTGTGGTCGTTTTACCGGCCCCGTTCGGTCCGAGGATTCCAAAAATCTCACCCTTTTTAATGGAGAAACTGACGCCTTTTACAGTTGTTTTACTGCCGTATTTTTTCGTAAGGTTCTCGGCGATAACAATATCGTCTGAGCTCATTTATTTTCCTTGTCGTTAATGGTCGTGCTTTTACTCTACTATGTAAAAGCCGGGGCAACAAGGCTACTGAACGAGACCTTCTTTAATAACGGTGTCAATCTGATTGCCCGGAGGGGGTGTGTTGTCGTTACCGTCCTCAAGATATTTTTTAGATAACTGACGGTAGTATTTTGAGGCGAGTGCAAGAAGCGTGGCAATGAGCCCAATAATACCCGTAATAACGAATACAAGCGCTAATCCCCGAGCGGAGCCAGTACCGAACCAGCTGCCAATGAGTCCGACGCCGGCGCCAGTAGTCATGAACGGAATAAAGATGAATTGAGCGATCGGGCCGATAAGAAACGCAGTGAGGGGCGAGGCGGCCTGCTCGACACTTTGCGCAAAACCGAACACACGGCCTTGGCGTTCATACGGTACGACTTTTTGAAGGACCGTCTGCTCTGATGCTTCAACATATGGCACGAGACACATGTATATAAACATGCCGATGATGAGCGGGATGATCGAAGCATGTAGCGGGAACAAAATAGATACGATCCATAGGACAACGTTCGTTATCAGCAGGGAGCGTACGGGATTTTTACCGAGTCCGACTTTAGCGATGATCAGGCCGCCGATAATAAATCCGGTACTAAGAAAACCCCATAGAAGTCCCCACATTTCGACCGAAACCATCGAGAGGCCGTAAGCATCCATCAGTGCCATGAATACACCGCCGAGGAAGTTGTTGAACGTTGAAAATAAAATTAACGCCAGCAAGCCTGGAATTGCCATAACGACCGCAAGCGTGCCCTTAAGGTCGACTTTTTTAGATTGCGGCTCCTGGCCTTCTACATGAACAATGCCTTTTTCTGGCACTTTTATCACGAGCAGATGTACGAGTGTGATGATCATTGCCGCGATAGCAAGAAGAAGCGCGTAGAACATGCCTCCGGCTGCAACGAGAAGACCACTAATGACGGAAGTAACGAGGAATGAAACACCCGAAGCGGTACCGACCAGGCCGTTTGCCTTATCGCGCCGATCGGCTGGAATAAGAATAGTCACGAGTGTCGGTAGGGCGATGGTCCGAATATTACCGGCAATAACACCAAGCATCAGGAGCGTCACGAAAACCCAGAGCAGTACACTGGCCGGGTCTTTAAAACTGCCTTCGGGTGCCAATTGGTAGACGGCAAAGCTGAGCACATAAAATATAAGTGATGCAATTGCGGAGCCGATCATTGTGCTCTTCTTTTTATGATGATCAACGAGGCTACCAAACCAAATGCCGGTAGAGGCGGTCATTACTAAATAGATACCTGCGATCATGGCTGTTGCGAACACGGAATGCGTTTGGAGATAGACGTAAAACGTAATGGCAAACCAGACGGTGAAGTTTATAACCGAAGCGATTAGCGTGTTGCCTAAGAGGTGATAAAATGTCCGGAGCGCTTGAGGGCCTGCTAGTGCTTGATGATGCTTGTCTTGATTCATGGGTTTCCTTGGATTTTCTGCCGAGTTTATTTTATTTGCTATACAATAATGCTTATGAATACTCGGACGTTACTCGTGGGCTCTCGGCTCGTTTTAGGTAGCCTCGTTCTTGTGGCTATTATAATTCAGGCACTGTATCTTTACCAAAATAATGCACTTAATATTGTTAATTATTTTTCGTACTTTACGAATATAAGTAATGTTCTTGCGGGGCTGGTACTTATTGTAAGCGCTATTTATCTTGCAAAAAGCCGCAAAGCGTCGCAGGTAGATGATTTAATTCGCGGCGGCGTAACGCTGTATATGGCCGTGACGGGTGCGGTATATGTAACGCTGCTTGTTAATGAAGATCTTGGGCTTTTAATGCCGTGGGTAAATATGGTGCTTCATATTGTCATGCCTCTTGCTATTTTTGCCGACTGGCTGTATCAGCCGCCACGCACTAAATTGAGATTAAAGCAAATCGCCTACTGGCTTGTATTTCCTTTTATATTTTTGGTCTACACGCTTGTTCGTGGCGCAGCGATTAACTGGTATCCGTATCCGTTCCTTAATCCTGATAAAGTTGGTGGGTATGGCGGAGTAGGACTTTACTGCATTGTAATCTTAATAGCTTTCTTTGTGCTTGGCTGGTTGCTCATAAAACTCAGCCAGAAGTTTCGAAGGCATATTGCATAATAAAAAATCCCCTCGATTTTGAGGGGATTTTGATTTTTATAAGACTAGGATGTCTTCTTGCGGAAGAGCCAAGAGGCAAGTGGTACGGCGACGATAAGAATCGCAATACACCAGCCGGCAGCGAGCCATCCGTGGTCGCCGATCGGGGTACCAAGAATAAGTGCTCGGATGGCCTCGATGATATGGGTAATCGGCTGGTTTTCGGCAAATGTCCTAAGTACCGGATTCATGCCTTCGGTTGGGCTGAAGGCGCTAGACGCAAATGTGAGCGGGAAGACAATGATGAAACTTAGCCACTGCACGCCTTCGACACTCTTTGCAAGTACACCCATAATGGCTGAAAGCCATGAAAATGTGAGTGTAAATAGCAGAATGATGCCGGCAATGAGCAGCCAATCCATAAAGTCCGCGTTTGTACGGAAGCCGATCGCAAGACCCGCCAGGATCATGACGACCGTCGAAATACCGTTGCGGAACAAGTCAGAAATGACATGTCCGTTAAGTACTGCTAGGTTCGACATTGGAAGGCTGCGGAAGCGGTCAATGATGCCCTTTTGCATATCGTTACAAACGGCGATTGCTGTGGTTGTCGATCCGAACGCTGCTGTCTGGACGATAATACCGGCCATCAAGAAATTGAGGTAGCTGACGCCTTCTGGGAGTGCCATTTCGATCGCACCGCCAAATACGGATGCGAATAGGACGAGGAACATGATCGGCTGGAAGAACGTTCCAAGCAGCTGATCGGTGTTTCGCAAAATATGCAGACTGCTTCGCTTGATCATGATCAGCGAGTCGGTCAGCGCGAGAACAACTTTTGGTTTTTGCTCCATCTTTAATTCAACGGCCATATTATTTGTCTCCTTCGTCGGTCGTTTTCTTTTTTTGTTTGCCGGTGAGTGACAAGAACACGTCATCAAGGGTTGGCTTGTGAACGGCCATTGATTCGAGTGTTGCCTTGTTGCTTGAGAGTGTCTCAAGGACTGCCTTAATGTCTTTGTTTGTATCCTTGATGACGACAGTGACGGTTCGGTTCTTTTTGTCTGACTCAACAACGTCCTTGCCGAGCAAGTCAACAGCCTTTGTGAAGTTGGCGGTGCTTGCGAAAGTGAGCTCAAGACGGTCTTTTCCGACCTTGCTTTTAAGCTCCTTGGCGGTACCCTCGGCAATGACCTTACCGTTATCGATAACGACAATGCGGTCTGCAAGCTGGTCGGCCTCTTCGAGGTACTGGGTTGTCAGCAAGATGGTCGTGCCTTGCTCCATGAGCTTTTTAATAATCGCCCACATGGCAAGACGCGAGCGAGGGTCAAGACCGGTCGTTGGCTCGTCTAAAAAGATGACCGGTGGCGCAGCGATCAGGCTGACGGCGAGGTCAAGGCGTCGGCGCATACCGCCGGAGTATGTTTTGGCTGGGCGATCAGCAGCATCGACGAGATCGAATTCTTCAAGAAGTTCTTCGGCGCGTTCTTTTGCGCTCTCTTTTGTGAGGCGGTACAGCCTGCCCATCATAAATAGGTTTTCGCGGCCAGTGAGCATCTCGTCGACGGCAGCTGACTGTCCGGTCAGTCCAATGACACCACGGACCTGATCGGCCTGTGAAGCAACGTCGTAGCCTTCAACCGAGATCGAGCCCTTATCGAAGCTTAGCAGCGTGCTAAGAATGCGGACGGTGGTCGTTTTACCGGCACCGTTCGGACCAAGCAAGGCAAGCATTGTGCCGCGCTCGACATTAAGGTCGATACCTTTTAATACATGATTTTTCCCGTAGGATTTCGTCAGGCCTTTAGCCTTGATGACATAGTCGGTTTTTGCCATAGTTCTCCTTATACCGTATGTGCTTGATTCTATCAGGGAGAGGCACTATTCGCCAGTCTTATGGTCGTATTTTGTGCCGACAGGTTTTGACTCCGGCGATCCACGTTCGCGTAATTTAATAGAAAGTACCAATAATGCACCGATTGCAAGGAACTCACTTTGCCAGTTTTGGAGCGATTCATACCAAAATTGAGACGAG
>DASUVJ010000073.1:0-23025 GCA_036378995.1 Saccharimonadales bacterium (SeqCode) | reverse complement strand
TTTCCTGACACTACATCAGAGGTAGATGCCAAGGATATAGAACCATTTCCCGCAACAGAAAACGAAGTCCTGGAACACCTAACACACGTTGCGGCTCTCTGGACCGAACACGCCGATACACTGCGCGATGATCCGACTGGTGACCAGCACACAGCCGTGAAGATGGCGCTACTAGAGGCATACAATACAATCCGAACGATGGCGGCATTTCTAGCCGAAGACACGACCGAACTCATCCTCTCAAAGGAAACCCTCGAAGCGGCTCGTTTTGAGCTATGGTTTGCTAGACATCACCTCTATAAAGTGATAAAATAGAAGTATAAACAATCAATGTTGGGAGGCTTAATCGGCCGCTTGCACCACAGAAAGGGTTAATACCTATGGCTAAAAAAGCCGAACTGCTAGCTAGTGCTGCAGAACTTGGTCTTGAAGTGACCGACAAAAACACCATCGCAGAGATCGAGGCGGCCCTCGAAACCGCTGGTGTCAAAGAAGAAAAAACCACAGCTAAAGCTGGTAAGCGCAGCGAAAAAGCTCAGGCTGAAGTAGAAGCAAAGCTTGAAAAAGAAGCCCGCAAAGAAGCTGGCGACACAACTCCTCAGGACGAGGAAGCCGAAGCTCGCACCAAAAAAGGTCCGAAGCCAGTTACCCGTCCACGCATCGAACGCCGTGGCAAAAACTACCGTAAAGCCGCTGAACTTGTTGAAAAAGACAAGGTATACGGCCTTGCTGAAGCTTTTGAAGTTGTCGCAAAGACAAGCCCTGTAAAGTTTGACGCTAGCGTTGAAATACATGTACGCCTTGGTGTTGACCCACGTCAGGCCGACCAGAACATCCGTACGACAGTTTCACTGCCAAACGGTACCGGTAAGACTGTCCGCGTTGCCGTATTCGCCCCAGAAGCCGACCACGCAGCAGCTAAAAAAGCCGGTGCTGACATCGTAGGTGACGAAGAGTTCATCAAGCAGCTTGAAAAAGAAGAACTAAACTTCGACATCCTCGTCGCAACTCCTCAGTACATGCCAAAGCTTGGTAAGTACGCACGTTTGCTTGGCCCACGTGGTCTTATGCCAAACCCTAAGTCTGGAACCGTTGCAACCGACGTCGCTAAGGCTGTTACCGAAGCTAAGGCCGGTAAAGTTGAATACCGTGTCGACAAGCAAGCAATTGTTCACCTTTCAATCGGTAAAGTATCATTTGGCGCCGACAAGCTCCTTGAAAACGCCAAGGCATTCTTCGACAGCCTTCAGGCTCAGAAGCCAGTAAGCCTTAAGGGTAGCTACGTTAAATCAACTAGCATCAGCACCACTATGGGTCCTGGCGTTAAGGTTGAAAACACCGTTAACTAATAGTTAACAAATCTTATAGAATACATCGCCTCGTTTGAGACGATGTATTTTTTATAGTCACGTTGCCCGGCTTATTTTTATATGTCATACTATAAACATAAACAAAAAGAGGGAGCGTATGCGTCAGTATTTGGATCTGTTGCAAGATATTAAAGATAACGGAACGATAAAATCGGACCGCACCGGGACGGGCACGAAGAGTGTCTTTGGGCGCCAGATGCGCTTTGATTTATCTGAAGGTTTTCCGGCCGTTACCACCAAGAAATTATTTCTCCGCGGCATCATCCATGAACTGCTCTGGTTTTTACAGGGTAGCAGCAACATCGAATACCTCGTAAAAAACGACGTCCACATCTGGAATGAATGGCCGTTTAAAGCCTATCTTCAGTCCACCGGTCAGAAACTGCCAGAACAGGGATCTGACGAGTGGAACGATAAGTTGACCGCGTTCGTCGATTCGATCAAAACCGATCCGGAGTTCGCTAAAAAATACGGCGAACTCGGGCCTGTCTACGGTTACCAGTGGCGTCACTGGCCAGACGGCAAAGGCGGCGAGATCGACCAAATCCAGGAGGCGATCGATACGATCAAAAACAACCCCGACTCACGTCGTATTCTCGTATCAGCCTGGAACGTGGCCGACATTAAAGAAATGGCCAAAGCAGGATTGCCGCCATGCCACAGCTTGTTCCAGTTTTATGTTCTTGATGGCAAATTAAGCTGCCAGCTCTACCAGCGAAGCGGCGACACCTTCCTCGGCGTGCCGTTTAACATCGCCTCATACGCGCTACTCACGATGATGATGGCGCAGGTGACCGGCTTAAAACCAGGCGAGTTCGTACACACGCTTGGCGATGCTCATATTTACCTAAACCACCAAGAGCAGGTTGACTTGCAGCTTTCGCGTACGCCAAAGCCATTACCACAGATGGTCATTAACCCTGACGTAACATCGATCTTCGACTTTACCATTGACGACTTTAAACTCGAAGGCTACGATCCGGATCCAGGCATTAAAGCGCCTATCGCAGTCTAAAGACGATCGTACGTTACAAAATCGTATGCATATAGATTCCGCTCGTCAGCCTCATGGTGCTCGCGAGCGGTTTCTTTCCATACAGAAAGATCAATGGCAGGGAAGAATACATCCGCCTGGTCAAAGGTGGCTTCAACTTCCGTCGCATAAATACGATCGATCGTATCAAATGCCAGTGAAAAAATCTGACCGCCGCCAATCACAAAGGCCTCTTTGCCAGGCTCTACCGCAGCGTATGCCTCATCGAGACTATGAACCACTTCAACACCCTCAATCATCTCGTCATCACGACTTAAAACGATATTCTGACGGTTAGGTAGGGGACGATTAATAGATTCGTATGTTTTTCGTCCCATAATAATTGCATGGCCAGTCGTGATCTCTTTAAAATGGCGAAGATCCGCCGGGAGATTGCGCTGCCACAACAAATCGTTATGCGCACCGATTCCGTAGTTTTTATCGTAGGCGACAACTATGCTTTTCATGCTCTTATCCTAACATAGTTGCATGAGTTCTATCGTCATGGCATACTAATAAACGTAAAAAGTAAAAACACAAAAACGTATATCTGGGGAGGTATAAAATGAGGTGTTACATGCTGGAGAATGCGCGATGAGCGTCTATAGCAACACGGAAATAAAAAGCGCTGTCGAAGATGGAACTATAGTTTCTATTCCGTTTAACGAGGCGCATGTCAGCGAGGCGAGTCTCGACTTTACGCTCGGCTACTACTTCTACAAACAGGAATATCAAGAGGACGCGCGCGTCTACAACCCGTTCGATAAATCCGATGTTGACCGGTACTTTAAAGGACCTCTCGAGGCCATGCCTCATAAAGAATGGTGCGATAAGTATGGGTACCAATTGTTCGAGAACATTCCGGCAGATCATCCCATCATCGTACTGCGCCCAGGTGAACGCATCCTGGCACATACTCACGAGTTTGTTGGCATCCGTGCTCATGGCGGAGCTGCCGAGGTTCGGTCCCGCAGCAGCTGGGGCAGAAATGGCGTAGCGATTTGTTTTGATGCAGGTTGGATAGACCCGGGTTACATTAACCGCATTACGCTCGAGATCTACAACCTCAATATGCACGAATCCGTCGTGTTGCCAGTCGGTGAGCGCGTGGGTCAGCTAATCTTCCATAAGACCGGCCCTGTCGACGGCGATTACAGCGACGGACGAAACGGCATGAGCGGCAAGTACCAGCACACCGATGACCTTACCGAGCTTATTAAGACCTGGTCGCCAGTCCAGATGTTGCCGCGCGCCTACAAAGACACCCGCAAAGTACCGCCTGTCATCGATGAGCTCCCTGAAGGGCTGAAATAATGCCAAGCAGAGGCAAATACGTCGTTATCGAAGGCAACGACGGAACGGGCAAATCAACTCAGGTAGAGTTACTGCGGGCCCGGTTGAAAAATGAGGGTATCGAATCAATCGAAATCCACGAGCCTGCTGGCATCCCGATTGCCGATGCGATCCGCACGGTTATTAAAAACGGTGACCTGGATCGCTCCGGTGAAACGAATCTGCTGCTTTTTACCGCCTCACGTCATGAGATTTGGCGCCACGCCGAAAAACAATTAGACGAGGGAACATGGGTAATTGCAGCCCGAAACTATTTTTCAACCTTGGCATACCAGGGAAGCGGAGAGGGCCTTGATAAGGATCTTATCCTTCGTACTACCGAAACATTTACCGACGCGGCGTACATGACACCCGACCTAGCAGTCATCCTTTCGTTAGAAGACGAAAACGAGCGCGCAAAGCGGATAGGTAAGCGCGGTGAACTAGAAAATCCGGATACCTTTGAGTCAAAAGACGCCGCTTTTCAGCGACGCGTTAATGACGGCTATTTGCAGATCGCGAAAGAGCGAAACCTACCCATTATCTCGGCACTCCAAACTCCAGAAGAGATTAGCGACGAGATTTATGCTTTGTTGCCGTAGCTAGGTTTTTAACGTAGTAAGAAGTCGCAAGCGGCTGGACGAACTTTGCATACGGTTTTGGATCGAGGCCATGAACAGCCTCTTCCACCTCCGGAAAAAGGTGGATGTCGTGGCGATCCCTGTTGCGCACTTTGCGTCCAAGGTAAGGGTCATTCAGTTCTTCCTGTGCTTCTTCGTCGCCGCGGACCAAAAAGGACTGGCGTCGTACGACATGAAGCGGCCCTTCTTTCGTTTCGTACATTCCAATAACCTGCTTGCGGAGCGCAGTGAGGGCAGGGATATCTGCGCCCATGGTTTTGGCTTTATAGATGGGAGCAACGGGGCGTAAATCGCCAAGCTGGTCGGATACTGCCTTGTAGACATCCTCGTCCATAGGGAAGGTTTCATCCCAATCAAAAGGATGAGATAGCTTTGCTAACTCGATAGAGCCGATATTTGGATTGTCACGAACAACCTCGAGCAATTCGCCAGGTGTCGCAAGGCCCGCACGGGCATGAATAATACGCGGATCTTCGGCGTCAAGATCGGCGTAGCATGAATTGCGGCTCACTCGCTGCATGTGAGAGTCGTAAAGCGACAGCTCAACCAATTTTGCAAGCGCCATGGCACGTTCGGGCGCCTCCTCGTCAGTAGAGAGGTCAACCCAGCCATGCTCAAGCGCATCCATAACAGCAGCACGACCTTTATCGGTAATCCTATTAATAGACGCAGAGGAGTAGGGAAGCTGCCGTGGCTCCTGCCAGTTAGATACATGTCGTAGTACCCAGGCCTTCAGCTTATACGAGCGGCGCTCACGACGAGCAATCTCTTCTGGCTCAAGAGGGTCGAGTGCTTTCCAGGCATCAAGCGGCACAGCACCGTAATCAAGACGGCGCACCGGAGAATCAGAATCTGATGAAATTATTTCTTTCACGGACTATATATTATATCACTTTTCATGCCCTTATGTCAATGTCGTCCCTACTTTCCCCGTTTTCACGTTGTCATCTTGACTTTTTCACGAGTGATCTGTTATACTTCGATCAGACATTGCCAGAGACAGTAGCGGTGAGAGATCACTTAATCATGCTACCGAGGAATGAAATAAACATTCTAGTCAAGTCTTTGGTAATGCGAGAATCAAAGACTTTTTCTTTTTAGAAAAGCCATTGGCCTCTCATTACCAGTACATTGACAATTCGGTCGGATAAATAAAACCAAGGAAAGGAATTTTTATGGCAATTTCACGCGATAAAAAGAACACTTTGGTTGCAGATATGAGCGAAGCGCTTCAGAACTCTAAGATGACTGTGTTCGCACAGTACCAGGGTCTGAGCGTAGCTGAAGTTCAGGAACTTCGCCGTGCCGCACGCGAAGCTGGTGTAGCGATCAAGGTGATTAAAAACCGCCTTGTCCGTGTCTCGATGGCGTCAATCGACACTTACAAAGACACCGATACATCTGCTCTAAACGGCCAGCTGATCTACGCGATCAGCAGTGAAGACGAAGTTGCCCCAGCCCAGGTGCTGGACGCATTTGCTAAAACCCACCCTGCACTGCAGTTTGCCGGAGCTTTCTCTGGCGAAGGCGCTGTTCTTAGCGCTGCTGAGGTTAAGGCGCTTGCAGGCCTTCCAAGCAAGAATCAGCTTATTGGCCAGGTGGTCTCTCAGCTGCTTTCACCAGTCAACGACGTTACAAACGCGCTTTCTGGCAACCTTCACGCGCTGCTCGATGGCATCGAAGCCAAAGCAACCAGTTAATAGTATTAGTATCCGTCTAGGTTTTGCTTCGGCATAACCCGGACACCATTTATATAAGGAGTCAATCATGGCTGACATTAAAAAACTTGCAGAAGAGCTGACTAAGCTTACTGTACTCGAAGTAAACGAGCTTAAAACCATCCTTAAGGATGAATACGGCATCGAACCTGCTGCAGCTGCTGCTGTAGCTGTAGCTGCTCCAGCTGACGCTGGCGCTGCTGCTGAAGACGAAAAGTCTGAATACACTGTTACCCTTAAGGACGCAGGCGCTCAGAAAGTTGCAGTCATCAAGGCTGTTAAAGAAATCACTGGACTTGGTCTTGGTGAAGCTAAGGCTATCGTTGACGGCGCTCCAGCTGCTGTTAAAGAAAAAGTCTCTAAGGACGACGCTGAAGCAGCTAAGAAGCAGCTTGAAGAAGCTGGCGCATCAGTCGAACTTAGCTAATTCGCCCATTAGGCAGATCACTGCCTAGAAATCATCCGACCGATTGTCGTGTAAAAGAAACCGCTCTTCCATTTGGAGGGGCGGTTTTCTTGCGCCTGCAACTCTGAGCGTTTATACTTGATAGCAATGAGCGCTATGAACCAAATCATCAGCATTATTATTATCCGCACGACCCGCGCGGCTGATTAGCTCATTACTTAAAACAAGTATCCAACGCTCCCGGCCCGCTAAGGACCGGGAGTTTTTTGTTGGCAGAAAGGCACTATTCATCATGACAGCAACCGAACTCGCACCGCGCCTAACCCGCATGCCGGGGGAGATTGCGCGTGATATCATTACCGCGTACCGTGGCGAGGTTCAAGATTACTCACGAGTCGAGGAACTAGAGCGAGAATTTCCAACGTACGCCCGACTATTAGGATCCGATGCAATCTTTTTAATGAATGCCGCAGATAACCTTGCCGGAGCATTTAAGTGGCGAGGCGCGTTCGTAGGGGCACATGCATTAAAAGAGGCCGGAGCGACAGGACTCATTACGCCATCTGCCGGTAATGCACTCCGAGGCGGAGCACTCGCAGCCAAGGCGGCCGGGCTAGAGTATCACGGCGTCGTGCCGATTACCGCCCCGCTACAAAAGCGAGAGGGCGCAAGAGCACTTTACGATGACCCGCGCTTTCAGCTGCATGTCGTCGGCAGTTCGTTTGACGAGGCGCTTGAATGGGCGCTAGAACATCCAGAACTCGGCAAGCTGCTTCATCCGTTTAATGACCCGAATGTGATAGCCGGACAGGGAACGGTGGCCGACGACATTCTGGAAAGCGCGCTCGGAAGGGACATTCGCCATATTGTTGCACCGACAGGCGGCAGCGGTCTTGTCGCAGGAGTCCTGCAGCGCCTGGCGGAGCTTAGTAGAACAGATATTACTGTGCATGCAGCTGAAGCCGCGGGGAGTAACAGCCTCTCACTCAGCCTTCGCGCCGGACGGGTGGTCGATGCAGAAGCGCCAAATGCCCGCTATGGAGGCTCTGCTGTTCGCCGCATCGGCGACTACACGCTGTCCGTATGTCGTGACGCCGATAATCTGCGCACACTCACTGTTTCGGATGACGAAGTGGATATGCTCACCGAGTCATACGAACAAGACCGATACGATCTCTGGCGCCAAGATACTCCTAACTTTGAACCGACGACTCTCGTTGCCGTCGCGGCGCTCAAGCAGCTCGTAGCAAAGCATCCAGGCGAGCCGATGGTTGTGATCGGCACGGGATATAACGACTCGCTTTGGCCATCACTACCCACCCCAAGAACCACGAATATCATTAGATAAAAATGACAACAGTTCCTAGTCCACCCCTTTAAATTATGTGGAAAAGAACACAAAATGTGTCCACGGACGATATCCACGCGCCGCGTCTCTCACCAGTAAAAATATTGACACAAATTGATCCTACTGATATATATAGGGGTAATATCACTACAAAAATAGACAAAAGGAAATTGCGAGTTACCATGTCTGAACTACCCGAAAAACAAGTGAAGCGACTTCGCTCACTGATCCAGGAGGCCGAAACCAACCTGGCAGCTGCGAAGGAACTGCTGATCAGCATTATTGGTGACGACGGCAGCGTCGTTACTCCACGAAGCAGCCAAGAAGAAGTCGGCGGCAAAGTTATCGAAGGCGTCTTTGACGGCCAGGTCATGATCGGCCCGGACGGCAAAAGCTACCCGGTTCCTGCCAACTACGCCAGCAAATCAAAATTGGTTGAAGGTGACATTCTAAAGCTCACCATCGCTGATGATGGCGGTTTTATCTACAAGCAGATCGGCCCGATTCCACGTCGCCAAATCATCGGAACGCTCGTTCAGCACGACGGCGCTTACTACGTTGAGGCAAACGGCCGCGAATACCGCATTCTGCTTGCAAGCGTTACGTACTTCCGCATTAACATCGGCGACCAAGTAACGATCATCGTACCAGAAGACAACCCAGAAGCCACTTGGGCAGCAGTCGAAGCAGCGCTTTAATGAAGCAGCCGGCTGCCGGTACGTATCTTTTAAGCAACTCGGGCTTCTCTCTTGAAGAGAAGCCTTTTTTGGCTCTCCAGCAAGATGGTGTCTTTACTGATTTGGCGCCGCTCGGCAAAACCATTACTTTGGCCTTTGATATGACGACGAGGTTTTGTGTCGGCTGGCGAGACATCCGAACAGGCGAACGATTCGCATGCCCAGACAGCCACACGCTTGACGGTAAATACGATCAATGTCAGCCGTGCCAAAACCGCACCGGCTTTAACCCTGCATTCTACCATGCGACAAGTGTCTCTTCTCAACAAGAGGAGCGCAACGCCGAACCGCATATTCTTTACCTTGCACATTTTGCTAGCGGCGTCATGAAAGTAGGCATCTCATACGGTGCCCGGCAAAAAAGCCGCCTGCTCGAGCAGGGTGCACGATCTGCGATTATTTTAGATACGTTCCCAACGGCGCACATTGCCCGGCAATATGAGGCAAAGATTGCGAAATTACCAGGAATTGCCGAGACCATTCAACTGCGTAAAAAGATTCAATCACTCGATCGACCTTATGATCAAGAAGCTGCCGCCGAGGAACTACAAAAGACACGGCTTGAGATCGAACAGGCAGTTGGAATTACATTCGCAGATAGCAATGTTCTGCATTTTGACGAGACCTACTTCCCAAACGGAATACCTTCGCTTTCCGATGCGCATGAGATGTCCTCGGACAATGTCATCAGCGGCAGGTGTATCGGCATGCTGGGTTCGCTCTTATTCTGCAGTTATTCGGACAGCACCGTCTTTCTCCCGATGAAAAAATACACGGGCTACCAGCTGACACTCGGCTACACCGAAATCCCGCTATCGCTCCCTGCACAACAGACCACTTTATTTTAATTTTTCGCTCTAAAATACAACACTGCCACGCGAAAATAAATGTACAATAGGACTAGAAACATAGAAGAGGGAAAATAAAAATGGGGAAGGCCCTGTACCGTAAATACCGCAGCAAACGGCTTGATGAAGTCGTCGGTCAGTCGCATGTTACTGATATTTTAGCTCGGTCTTTAAAAGCCGGCCGCATATCCCACGCGTACCTTTTAACAGGTCCTCGTGGTGTTGGTAAAACCAGTATCGCCCGTATTCTTGCACACGAGATCAACCAACTGCCATATGATGATGATTCGACGCATCTCGATATCATCGAGATGGACGCAGCCAGTAACAACGGCGTCGAAGATGTTCGCGACCTGCGCGAGAAAGTCCAGATCGCACCAGTCTCTGCCAGTCGTAAAGTCTATATTATCGACGAGGTGCACATGCTCTCTAAGGCCGCGTTTAACGCACTATTAAAAACGCTCGAGGAGCCGCCCGAACACGCAGTATTTATTCTTGCTACGACCGACGCGGATAAACTACCCGCTACGATCATTAGTCGAACGCAGCGTTTTACGCTACGCTACATTGCGCAGGCCGACGCTATAAAACACCTGCGCCATATTGCCGACTCAGAAAAGCTTAAAATTGAGAACGAAGCACTCGCTTTGATCGCAGCCCGCGGCGACGGCACGTTCCGCGACAGTATTAGCTTGCTCGATCAGCTACGCGGCGTCGCAGACGAAAAAACAGGCATAACACGCGAACTTGTCGAACAATCCCTGGGACTTGCCCCAAAAGAGATCGTCGAGAAGCTTCTTGCCGCTTACGAGGCAAGAGACCTAAAAGAAATCGTCGGAACCTTAGACGAAGCTTTTGCCAGCGGTATCCAGACTTCCGCGCTTGTCTCGCAGCTTACCGCTGAAGCACGGACAAGGATCGCTTCGCAGCCCGTATTTATCCCGCTACTCGACCAACTCCTGGAGGTGGCGAAATCCTCACAGCCGGATATTAAACTTTTGACTGTATTAGCAGCTCACGCCGCACCAAAACCCAAAACGGTTGCACTAGCAGCGCCCGTAGCCGAGGTGAGCGCGCCGGTTGCCGAACTCCAAAAAATGGCAACCCGTCCTCGTCCGCAAATGCAAAAGCAGACGCCTGTGGCTGCGCCAAAAAAACCAGCAGCATCTACTCCCGTCGAAGCACCAAAACCGCACATCCCTTCGACGCCACCGACTGGCGAATTTGACTGGGACAAACTTATCGAATACGCCAGGGCGAACTACGTGGCTGTTTATAGCGTTTTGTCTAAATGTACACACGAACTAGATGGCGATACACTCGTTCTTTATACCGGCAATGCCTTTTACAAAAAGAAGTTGGACGACAGCAAGCACCGCATCAACTTATCAACCGCCCTCATTGAAACAGGGGCGGGAGACATGCAGATCGAGACGATCGGCACGCCGCCGCCGCCAAAAGATAGCACTGCGGCATCAGTTGCTGCTATTATGGGTGGAGGAGAAGAGGTGAGTGTCGACATGGCGTCGGCCTAAACAGAAGCAATGCCCGCAAAAGAAGTACCGACCGGCAAAGTGCCGCCACAGAATATTGACGCCGAGATGAGCCTGCTTGGTGCTGTTTTGATTGACGAAGAAACCCTAGCGGACATCACCGAACACGTCACCCCTAAAGATTTTTACGATAAGCGCCACGCCACGATCTTTGGCGGCATGGTGCGCCTTTATGAGCGCCACAAACCCGTTGACCTTTTGACCCTTACTGATGAGCTCAAGAAAAAAGACGAGCTCGAAATGATCGGCGGCTCAGCTTATTTAACCGAGCTCACTAATTACGTACCGACAGCTGCGCACGCCGAAGCCTACGCCGAGATGGTTTCGCAAAAGGCGGTTCGCCGGCGTCTTATTAAGGCCAGTAGTGAAATCTCTGAATTAGGATTTGACGAAGATCAGGACGTACAGGAACTTTTAAGTCGCGCCGAGCAGGAGTTGTTTTCTGTTAGCGATCAGTCGCTTAAGCAAGATCTTACAAGTATCGAGCAGATTCTGACCGACAGTTTTGACCGCATGGAAGAACTCCATCGTAACAAGGGAGCACTTCGCGGTATTCGTACCGGTTACCGCGACCTAGACAACATGACCGCAGGTCTTCAGCGAAGCGACCTTATCATCCTCGCGGCCCGTCCGGCCATGGGTAAGACCACCCTGGTGACAAACCTCGCCTACAACGTAGCGACCGTTAACAAACAGTCCGTTCTGTTCTTCAGCCTCGAGATGAGCAAGGAACAGTTGGTCGATCGTATGCTAGCCGATGCCAGCGGTGTTGATGCCTGGAATATCCGTACAGGTAACCTTTCGGACGAAGACTTTAGCAAGTTATCGGAGGCAATGGGCGAAATGGCCGAGGCTCCGATCTTTATCGACGACAAGCCAGGCCTTTCTGTTCTAGAAATGCGCACTAAAGCCCGCCGTGCCGCTCATGATGCGCCGCTCGGACTTATCATTGTCGACTACCTGCAGCTGATGCAGGGAAGCAGCAAGAGCAGCGAGGGTAACCGTGTGCAGGAGGTGAGTGAGATTTCTCGTGGCCTCAAGCTGATCGCACGTGAAATGAACGTGCCAGTCATCGCACTTAGCCAGTTGAGCCGTTCCGTCGAATCGCGCAGCCCACAGATTCCACAGCTTGCCGACCTCCGTGAATCGGGATCGATCGAGCAGGACGCCGACATCGTTATGTTTATTTACCGCGAGGCGTACTACAACCCCGAAACAGAGCGAGAGAACATTACCGACCTCATCATCGCTAAGCACCGTAACGGTCCCGTCGGTAAAGTCGAGCTCTACTTCCACCCTGAACGCCTAAGGTTCATGTCGCTCGACAAACGGCATGATTAGCGTGCTATAATCGTAAGTAATTTATGGGCAAATACATTACAGATTATTTCCTCTACCGCAAACGATTTGTACTGGGCTACACGATCGTAGGGCTTGCGGCCATTGGCTTATTATTCATTGCGGCACTTTATATCCCTGGCGGCCTCAGTAACGCCGAAATCCGAACAACTGTTCTTAGCAATTCACTCTCGCTCGACTCGTTCAATCCGGAGTCGATCGTTAACTTGCCGTACCATCTGCTTCAACGGCTGAGCTTTACTGTCTTTGGTGTCTCTGAGTTGAGCATTAAATTACCGTCTGTCATTCTGGGATTATTTGCCATTGCCGGTATGCTCATACTGCTGCAGGCATGGTTTAAACGCAACGTCGCCATCATTACGACGATTCTTGTCGTTACGACAGGGCAGTTCTTATTTATCAGCCAAAGCGGATCACCGAATATCTTGTATGTCGTGTGGTCGATCTGGCTTCTCGTCGCCGCAATGATGGTCTCCCGCCAAGCCGTGTGGGGATCGTTTTGGAAGATTGTCTTATTCGGTGTTGCTGCGCTAAGCCTCTATACACCGCTCAGCATCTATATTTTGCTCGCACTTCTGAGCGCGGTACTCCTGCATCCGCACCTTCGCTTTATTGTAAAGCGCCTGTCTAAACCGATGCTCGCCGTCGCGCTTTTGTGTGCGCTCGTCCTCGCCGCGCCGCTTATCCAGGCCGTTATTACACAGCCTGCAATCGGCCTCAGGCTTCTTGGTATTCCAGAAGAATGGCCGGGAATCATGGCGAATCTTCTACAGCTGCTGCGCCAGTACTTTGACTTCTTCTCACCAAGTGCCAGCGCCATCATGACACCGGTGTACGGCATGGGGTCAATGATACTTATCGCACTTGGTATTTACCGATTATTTACAACCAAATATACGGCTCGCAGCTACATTATTACGGCGTGGATCGTACTTCTTCTTCCGATTTTAGTCATTAACCCGGCGTACATTAGCGTCACGTTTGTGCCGGTCGTCCTGCTTATGGGGATGGGAATCGGTGTATTGCTCGGCCACTGGTACCAGATGTTCCCGCAAAACCCGTATGCCCGCATTGCCGGCTTACTACCACTCGCCGTCTTGATCGGCGGCATGGTCTTTACGGGCCTCGACCGCTACATGTACGGCTATCATTACGACCCGAGCACCGCCAGTAACTTTACTCGTGATCTCGATCTCGTAAACGGGCAACTGGCTAAACCCGACCGCGGCAAGACGGTTATCGTCGCATCAGAATCGGAAGCGCCGTTCTATCAGGTAGTTGCCGATCATAATAAGGATGTATCCGTTACCGTTTCAGCGCCAACCATAATTGAAGGAACGGTCATTGCGACACATGACTCAAAAGCCCCGCTCGCAGCGGATAAACTTCAGCGTATTATTACCGACACCGACTACCGGGACGCTGATCGTTTTTACATCTATAAAACAGATCAGAAATAGCGTATACTGTATAGGTAAATACGGAGGATTACTATTATGGCATTCGACCAAATGAAAATGCTAAACCAGATGCGTAAAGCACAAAAAGACCTTGCGAAGGAAATCATCGAAGTTGAAGCTGGCGACGGCGCCGTTGTCGTACAGATCACAGGCGAAATGAAGATCAAAAGCGTAAAGATCGACCCGCAGCAGGTTGACCTCGACGACATCGAAGAGCTCGAACACTGGATCGAGATCGCTGTTCGGGATGGCCTTGCAAAGGCACAAGAAGTTGCCGCAGAGAAAATGAAGCCGCTTATGGGCGGCCTAGGCAACCTCGGCCTGTAGGACCATTCTCTTGGCACAGCTTCTCCCAAAAGCGCTTGTTGCAGCGATAGATGAACTCGGCCGTTTGCCCGGGGTGGGTGCGCGTACGGCCGAGCGCTACGCATATTATTTGCTGCGTGGTGATACTCATGCTGCCGATAAACTCGCTCGGGCCATCTCGGGTCTTCATAGAGGCGTAAAAACATGCCCGGTGACATTTGCGCTTATTGACGCCGACCAAGACATTTCGCCGCTTTATAGCGACAGCGACCGTAACAAACAGCTGATTGCCGTCGTTGAAGAGCCGCTCGATATTATTGCCCTTGAGCGAACAGGGCAATTTAAAGGCACCTACCATGTGCTTGGTGGTGCTATCTCACCGATTGATGGTATCGGACCAGAACAACTGCATATCCCGGAGCTTCTCCAGCGTCTTTCAAGCGACAACGTCGAAGAAGTTATTATCGCGACGAATGCCAGCGTCGAGGGCGAGTCGACGGCGCTCTTTTTACAGCGTCATATTAACGAATCTGGCGCAGACGTTAAGATGAGCCGTCTTGCACGCGGCATCCCGGTAGGTGTCGACCTGGAATATGCCGATCAAATTACACTGACGCACGCGCTGGAAGGAAGGCGGTTCTTATAATGTACGAAGACGTAACCAAGCAAATCAACGAGGCAAATAAAGTTATCGTCATTCAGGCAGAGAACCCAGACGGCGACAGCCTGGGGAGCAGCCTTGCGCTTGAGGAAATCCTGGGCTATCTTGGCAAAGAAGTCACTCTTTATTGCCCAGTAGAGATCCCGAAGTACATGCGCTATATCACCGGCTGGGACCGAGTTGTCTCTGAGTTCGACCCTTCGGCCGACCTGGCTATCATTGTTGATACGAGTGCCGATGTGCTTCTTACAAAAGTTCTTGAAACACCAGGCGTCCGCTCATTCCTCGAGACACATCCCGTCGTTGTTATCGATCATCACACCACCGGCTCGACTCTTAGCTTCCCGCACACTATGCTCTCTGAAGATGCAGTGGCTACAAGCGAGATCCTGTATACACTCGCTACTAATAACGGCTGGCAGATCAACCAGCAGGCCGCCTCAAGCATGCTCACCGCTATCTTGTCCGACAGCCTGGGTCTTACCACTCAGAATGTTACGTCGAACAGTTATTTTATTGCAGGCAAACTAACCGAACTTGGCGCGGTTGTCGCCGATATCGAAAATAGGCGTCGCGAGTTCATGAAAAAATCGCCGGAGATCCTGGCATACAAGGGCGAGCTTATCAGCCGCATCGAGTATCTGCTTGACGGCAAGCTGGCGCTTGTTCATATTCCATGGGAAGACATTCAGCAGTACAGCGACCAATACAACCCGAGCGTTCTCGTACTTGATGAAATGCGCCTGGTTGAAAATGTCGAGATTGCCGTAGCTATCAAGACCTATCCGGACGGCAAAGTCACCGGCAAACTGCGCAGCAACATTCCTATCTCTGAAGATGTCGCCGGTTACTTTGGTGGCGGTGGTCACAAATACGCAGCAGGCTTCCGTGCATACGAAGAATACGATAAAATCGTCACAGAGCTTGTCACCGCAACCGACAAGTCACTAAGAACATATGATGCGTCGCTTTAACCGTACCAATCTCCTGTGTAAGTAAGGCATCTGGGACACGTCCCAGGATGTCCTCTCGGTAGAGCACCGTATAAACATTATTTAGCAGGAAACTCACGATATGACACTGACACTCCATAATACGCTCACTAAAAAAACCGAGGAATTCACTCCGCAGGAAGGCAACGCCGTCTCGCTCTATACCTGCGGTCCAACCGTCTATAATTATCTTCATGTCGGCAACTGGGCGGCCTATATTTATTGGGATACACTTGTCCGTACACTGACCGCCAATGGCTACGATGTTAATCGTGTCATGAATATTACGGATGTAGGCCACCTAGTGAGCGACGCTGACGAGGGCGAAGATAAACTTGAAAAAGGCGCTCGCCGCGAAGGGAAGACAGCCTGGGAAATCGCCGAACTCTATACGGAAGATTTTATGGCGGGCATGGAAAAACTCGGCCTTATTCTGCCGAGCCACATAGCCCGTGCGACGGATTTTATTCCGCAGCAACTGGATCTTGTTCGCATCCTAAAAGAGAAGGGCCTTACCTATCAGATCGAAGACGGTATTTATTTTGACACCAGCCTTTTCCCGTCGTACGCCGACTTCGCAGGCCTTGATCTAGAGGCGCAAAAAGCCGGCGCTCGTGTCGAATTCAACCCAGAAAAACGCAATGCGAGCGATTTTGCTCTATGGAAATTCACTCCAAAAGACGAGCAGCGCGATATGGAGTGGGATACGCCAGCAGACCTGTTAGAGAGTGCAGAAGCAAAGAAGGGCTTTCCTGGGTGGCACCTTGAATGCTCCGCTATAGCCATGAGTATCCTAGGGCCGACTATCGACATTCACACCGGAGGCATTGATCACATTCCCGTGCATCATACAAACGAGATCGCTCAAAGCGAATCCGCAAGCGGCAAGCAATTTGCACATTTTTGGCTGCACAACAACCATATCAAGTCCGAGGGGACAAAGATCAGCAAGAGTCTCGGCAACGGCTATACGCTGCAAGATCTAAAAGAAGAGGGCTTCGACCCGCTCGATTACCGTATGTTCGTTCTACAGAGCCAATATTCAAACGAGGGGAACTTTACATTCGAGAACCTCCAGGCAGCTAAAAACCGTCGACATCATTGGCGAAACGTCGCAGCCTTGCGCCACCAGACGCACGACACATTATCAAGCGACAAGCAAAAGTCGGATGACGATAACGTCGTATCTCTGCTTGCTGCATCTGGCGCCATTTGCGAAGCGCTGAATGCCAACCTGAACACGCCGGCAGCCTTGCAGGTTGTCGATGAGGCATTCTCACGCCTCGACGGCAAAGGACTTGCTGCAATCCACCAGCACGGTCTCGATGAACTCCTTGATAGCATCGACGAGCTCCTGGGGCTTCAACTGAAGGTAACGACGCCAGATATCGATGATGAGGCTAAGCAGCGTATCCTGGAGCGTCAGCGAGCGCGAGAAGACAAAAACTGGCAACAGTCCGATACTATCCGTGATGAATTACTAAGCCAAGGCATCGCCCTTCGCGACACGGCAACCGGAGCAATCTGGGAATACGCCGAATAAAAAAGACGCGGCCTATGCCGCGTCTTCTCCTTGAAGCTTCTTTACTAATTTGTGAAGGGGCTTTTTACTTTCATCCCGGTTCTTTTTTGCACGTTCAAGGTAGTCCTCTAAAAGCACCTTCAAACAGCCTGCGATCGGGATAGAGATAATACCTCCAGCCAGACCAAACACATACAAACCGATCGTTACTGATGCCAGTACGGCAAGCGCCGACAACTCAACTTTTCGTGACTGAATCGTCGGAGAAATAAAGTTGTTTTCAATCTGCTGGTAAATAATGAAGTATCCGGCAAAAATAATACCGGCTGTCACATCGTTAAATGCAAGAAGGAGCGCGATCAGTACGCCTGCAATCGTCGCACCAAACATAGGAATCAGCGAGAGTGTGAAGGCAATAGCAACAGTCGGTAGTGCCAAGTTGCTTGGCACATTCAGGAACATACTGATAATGAACACGGTTATACCCGCAAGTGACGCGCCTATAGCCGAGACCGTCAGTTGGCCCGTTACGTACCCCGTAACTACCGTGTACATACGGTGAACGAGATTACGATGTGCCTCCATACGTTCTTGGTCATTGTAGATACCCCAGAGACGTTTAAGCCACATAGGCCCCTCAACGAGCATCAGGAAGGAGAGTACGAGGACCAAGAAAGTCGAAGCAAGGAAGGAGAGAACCGAACCGACGCTACCAAGTACATTGCTACCGAATGTCGTAGCCCAACTAGTTGCGTTGTTTTTGATCGAGTTCTGAATGTTTTCAACGTGAGATTCGAGGTGATATTTTGTCACCAGCTCATTGACGCCATGCCACTGCTGCGACGCAGTATCGACAAGTCCCGGAACAGATTCAGCAAATTTAGCAGTTTGCTGCGCGATTGGCGGAATCACCAAGAAAACAAGCGCACCAAGCAGTGCAACAACAACTATATATGCAAGAGCCGTTCCACCAACCCGGCTTTTACCAGGGAGGTGTTTTGCCAAAAAGCTGACCGGTGCGTTAAGGGCAAGTGCCAAAAAGAAGGCAATACCGAGGATAATAAGCGCCGCGCTTGCACTGTAAATAGCAAGGATTGCAAATGCAAATCCGATTACAACTAACCAAAAGCGGACAAATGTCTTTGTGTCGATCTCAATTCGTACTTTCATCTTGGCATCATTATAGCACTATTTTTTAATATAGCTTTATCTGGTAAACGAAGCTGCCCGCTCGCGATAGACGAGCATGCGTTCTGCCTTTTTTGTAATATCGCTTTCCAGCAAGGTACCGTTTTGCACGGCATCCACCACACCGTCGATGAGTTTGTGCGGGTCGAGGACGGTATCTGGCGTACCATTATTATTTGTTACGAACAAAAGCGCATCGTTACCCGCAGCGAGAGCGCCTACTGCATTCTCCACCGGGTCGGTATAACGTTCGTCACCCGAATGCTGCAACATGAACATATCGTCCGTAATGGTGAGTCCCTTGAATTTCAGCTCGCTTCTTAGAATCTCATGCCATTTTTTTGACATACTCGCCGGTACGTCGTCTACCGATGAATAGTTAAGATGGCCTAACATTACCGTATCTGCCTCCGCGGCAATACCGTCCTCAAAAGGCAACGCGTCCGTCCGCCTCCAATCGCTCAACGATACGTCCGTCTCGGGAATTGTCTTATGTGAATCCTCGCTGACGCGGCCATGACCAGGGAAGTGCTTTAGGGATGAAAGCGTCTTACCACGAGATGCTTCCGCCGCCACTGAAACGCGGGCTGCAGCGCTCTCCGGCGTAGTTCCTAAAACGCGCGGGTAAATAAATGATGCAGGATCCGATGTTACATCTGCCACGATACCAAAGTTGAGGTTCACGCCTAGCGTTCTGAGATATTCCGACCTCGCTGCAAAGACTTCTCTTGTTTTATCGAGGTTCTCTTCGCCGAGCGTCTCGGCGCCAGGGAAGGCATCATTACGGATCCGATGAACCGTTCCACCTTCTTCGTCGATAGCGACCAAACGGGGAAAGGCCTCGAGACCGCGTACCGCACCCGTTACAGATTTGAGTTCTTCATCCGAAGCCGGAATGTTATCGCCCATCAAGATTAAACCACCCGGCTTATATTCTGCCGCAAATGCCTGAAGTGCCGACTGATCGATACCCGGAGCATGGAGAATAAATAAACTTGCCACTTTGTCGCGCAGCGTCATCGCATCAAGGGTGCTTTTAATGACCGGGGAGATAAGTTCAGGTGCTGGCTGTTTGTTCTTATCAGGAGAGGACGGCTTATTCTGCTGCCAAATGAGCAAGCCGAAGACAGTGACCGTAGCGACAGCAATTATACCGTACAGCACCTTCTTCATGCTTTTATTATACGCTACCGGCCGGTGCTATACTAAAAGAAAAGCGAGAAAAGGAGCAGTAATGACACACCAGCCTCTAACCATAGCAGTCCTTGCGGGAACGACGCGCGTTCAACGGCATTCTATAAAGGTTGCACGCTACATTGCTGATTTTGCCCGCACCCTTGAAGACATCGAAGTTATTTTTGTCGATCCGATAGACTTTCATTTCCCTGGCGACGGTAATGACCCTGAAGGCAAGGATCCTAAGTACACCGAAATTACCGCTCGTGCAGACGCATTTTTTGTTGTAACTCCAGAATACAACCATAGCTTCCCGGGCAGCCTAAAGCGCATGCTCGACAGCGAGCTTGCTAATTATAATCACAAGCCGGTCGCATTTGCCGGTGTGAGTGATGGCAATTGGGGCGGAACACGCGCCGTTGAATCGCTTGTGCCTGCCGTCCGCGAAACGGGACTGGTTGTTATGAGCTGGGACGTCTTTTTCCCATATGTTCCGAAGATGTTCGATGAAGACGGTCAGATTCTCCCAGAGAAAAAAGAAGCGTACGATCCACGCCTCGCAAAACTATTTACCGAACTCATCTGGTTTGCGGATATTCTAAAAACTGCACGCGAGAAACTAGCCCAAGATTCGTAGGCTAGCCGGTTTACACTCATAGCGAAGCGGCGAATCCATATGGTGAACTTCTCCGTCGCGAGATACCGAAGGGCGCGCATTTGACGTTTTGATTGTCAGATTTGTCGTTTTTCTCAGCTCAAAATCGTTGAGCAGATGCGCTCGTCCGACCAATGCCATGAATGCGATCTTCAGCATCGAAAGCCGGGATGCTCGTTTGGCAATAAACACCGATAAAACACCCTCGTCAACTCGTTTACGGCTCGCAGCACCGAGCTCGTCCAGCTTATATTCGTTGTTTCCGATAAAAACAAATGGCGTTCGAAACGACTCTTCGCCAATCGTAATCGCATAGCCCGGCAAACGGACGAACGTACGGATGCCGGCTACAAACAGGGCAGGCCATTTGCCAATTGCCTTTTCAAATCGGCGGCGCTCGCGAAGAGAGGATGGATAGAGACCAATACTTGAATTATTAATAAACACCTTCTCGTTCACTGTACCGACATCAATAGACCGGACCTTCTTTTTACTTAGGGCTTTAATCGCTGCTTCTAAATCCTGCGGCACACCGAGATCTTTCGTAAAGTGATTGAGCGTCCCGCCAGGCAGAGGTACAAGAACAGCTTTTGTATCCCTGACTTTTTCGGCGATCGAGCTAATAGTACCGTCGCCGCCGATGACGGCAATCGTCTTGTTTTGTTTAATAAAATCAGACAGATCATCATCAACCGTCACGAACCTCTCGACGCTCACGCCATTGCTGCTAAAAAGTTCTTTAAGTTCAGCGAGCGGGCGAGAGCTGCCGGACGAAGGATTATAAACGACAATCATCGTCATATCGCAGGCTGAATCATCAAAATTATCATCAGCAGGCCCGCGCCACCAACAACCCAGCCAGCCGCGACGTCACTAGGGAAATGCGCGCCGAGATACACGCGGGTAACTCCCACAAGCACAGCTAAAAACGAAAAGATGGCCGTTCCGACAAATCCCCACAAATTACCGAAGCGAAGAGATACATACGCCAGCGCCCCATAAGCCACAACACTGCCCACCGTGTGTCCACTCGGAAAGCTAAATGTCATGAACGGCCACCGAACAATATAGGTGATTGGTCGCTTCCGTCGAAGCAACAACTTTAAAAGCGCACCCGTCGCTATAGTCGCAACGATTACGAATCCAGCCTGCAAAATATCCTCATCCGGTTTTGCCAGTCCGAACCCAAACAATAAAAGCCCGATACCCACCGTAAAAACCGGTCCGCCAATTAATGTCACGAACGACATGAGTGGTCGCAGCCAACTCGGCAGACGGGTAATCGCCGTAGTCAGCTTTGTGTCAAACATCTCCAGCATTGATCGCATATCTTTAGTATACTAGACATATGCCTACATTTTCTTTTGACATCGTAAGTGATTACGACAAAGCAGAACTCAATAACGTTTTTGCGGGGACAGAACGCGAAATCGGCAACCGGTACGACTTTAAAGGGACGCCCGCTGCTATCGAATGGCTGGACGACAAAGCCGGCTTCAAGATCATCGGAGCCGGACAGTGGCAATGCGACGCCGTGCTCGATATTGTCCGCAAAAAGCTCGCCAGCCGCGAACTATCCGCAAAAGTCCTTGATCTTTCAAAAACGCCAAACGAGAGCAACCTAAAAACAACCTGGGAAATTCCATTCAAAAAAGGACTGTCTCAAGATCTGGCGAAACAAATCTCCAAACAGATCCGCGACGAAGTGCCTAAGGTTAAACCTCAAATTCAGGGCGATCTCATTCGTGTTACGGGCAGCAGTAAAGACGACCTCCAAAAAGTCATCTCCCTCCTAAAAGACGCCGACTATGACATGCCTTTGCAATTTATCAATTACCGTTAGCATGTTAAAATAGCCCATATGACTAAAACAGATACATTGGTGAGTGTTGACCATTTTCGAATGGATTTTGGCAAGACTACCGTTATTAAAGACCTGTCATTCGACGTTAAAAGGGGAGAGACATTCGGCTTCCTCGGCAGCAATGGATCAGGTAAAACAACGACCATCCGCGCCTTGCTTGGCATTTACCAGGCAACCGGCGGAACGCTCCACATCGACGGCAAGCCGTACACCGTAGACGGCGGCGTCACACTTGGTTACCTCCCGGAAGAACGCGGCCTTTACAAAAAAGAGAGTGTCCTCGACATTATGGTGTACTTTGGCCAACTAAAGGGCCTCAAACGAGGTGACGCCAAAGAATGGTCAGAGAACTATCTGAAGCGCGTCCAGCTAGAAGATAAAGCTGGTCTACGTCTTGATAAACTGTCCGGCGGCCAGCAGCAAAAGATCCAGCTCGGTATCACCATTATGGGCGATCCGCAGCTACTTATCCTCGACGAACCGACAAAGGGCTTTGACCCAGTAAACCGACGTCTCTTGATGGACATCATTGAAGAGCACCAAGAGAAAGGTGCGACGGTCATCTTTGTAACCCACCAAATGGAAGAAGTCGAACGGCTCTGCGATCGCATTCTTCTTCTAAAAGACGGCGCCGCACGACTCTATGGCACTGTTGCCGAAGTAAAAGAAGAGTTCGGTGGCCAGGAGATCGAAATCGTCTCATCCGATCCGATTCCGGCAAACAATAAACTCTATGCGATCAAGCGAAAAGAGGGCAGCACGACACTGCTCGAGCCTAAAGCGGACACGGCAGCCATTCAAAAATCACTAGTAAGTGCCGGCGTTGTTTTCACAAAGTTCGAGGTCAAGCGTCCAT
>DASUVJ010000072.1:0-9783 GCA_036378995.1 Saccharimonadales bacterium (SeqCode) | reverse complement strand
GAAAAAGAAGGGTATTTATGCCAGCCTCTGGTCACACCAGTCCGGTGGATTCATCGAAGAATAGTTACTAAAAAATCCCCGCTTATAACGGCGGGGATTTTGATAGTAGAGATGACTATTTATTAGCGTCAACGTTAGACTGCTTTGGTTCGTCCTGGCCTTTACCGCCTGGACGAGTCTCTTCAGCCTGCGTATCCTGCGGCGTGTCGCCGCCGTTCTCGGCTTCAACATCTTCAGGCGTTTCAAGCTCGGCATCACCACCGGCTGCTTCATTGGCAGCCTGCAGGGCGCTTGGTTCATAAACATTAGCTACGACAAGACCCGTATCCTGCTCAAGTTCGGCAAATTCCACGCCTTCTGGAAGCTTAATATCCGCAAGCGTCAACTTGTCTTCAGTCGTCGCAAGCCCTGCAATAGACAGCTCGAGTGCTTCGGGCAGGTTTGCTGGAATAGCCTTGATTTCAACCTTCTCGATTGCCTGCAAAACGACAAGTCCGGCCTTTTCAGCCTCGCTCTCGCCCGCACCTACAAGCGCAATCGGAACTTCCGCAGTAATCTTTTCGTTTTGCTTCACTGCGTGAAATGCTACATGGCGCACTGCGCGCTTTACAGGATCAAAGTCAACGCTCTTGATCATAGCAAGCTTCTTCTTGCCGTCGATCGTAAGATGAACAGGGGAATGTTTTCCCGCTGCTCGGACTACTTTGGCGGTCTCTACGAATGATGACTGTGTTGAAATCGGTGCGGCCTTGCCGCCGTATACTACGCTTGGCACAAAGCCGTCTTGGCGCAGTTTAGCTACTTTCTTTCCTTCGGTCGTACGTTCGCTTAGCTTCAATGAAATATCGTTCATGTTCCTCCTAGCCTTAGTCAGTACTCCTCTATTATACCATTTGCCAGGCGGCGTGCTAAAATACAGGGAGTTATGATACCAGGATTTGAACTCAGCGAATTTGCCCAAAGTGCCGGCCCGTGGGCGGCAGTACTAGTATTAATGGCCATTATTTTTGCCGAATCAGGCCTGCTCATCGGCTTCTTTTTGCCGGGTGACAGCATCCTGTTTACGGCAGGTTTTTTGGTACACGCAGGTATTCTTAATTTCGACATCCACCTGCTCGTATTCCTCCTCTTCATTGCCGCAGTAGCCGGCGATAGCGTCGGTTACCTATTTGGCCGACGCGTGGGTCGCCGTATTTTCAACCGGCCAAATTCGCGCCTCTTCCGCCAAGAAAATATTCAAAAAGCCGAAGAATTCTACGATAAACACGGCAGCAAAACGATCATCCTCGCCAGGTTTATTCCTGTCGTGCGTACCTTCGCACCAATCGTTGCGGGTGTCGGCAAAATGGAATATAAGAACTTCATTCTCTTTAATGTCATCGGCGCACTCCTGTGGGCGGTCGGCATTACATACGCCGGTTATTACATTGGTGCCGCGCTTGAAAGCGTTGGTATTCATGTCGACACGATCCTTCTGCCGATTATCGCCTTCATCGTACTTATTTCGATACTGCCGCCAGCCATCCACATCCTAAAAGACAAAGAGCGCCGCGATGTCATGTGGGAAGGTACCAAGCGCCAGATCAAAACCCTATTTCGCAAGAAGTAAACGTTGACACCAGACAGTACCTTGTATAACATAGAACTAGTTAGCATCTTTTTATAAAAGTAGGTACCATGCCCGTTAAAAGGACAAAAAATAAACATATTTCAACAAAAGTAAGCCCCGGCCGCACTATTATATGGGCCGTGGGTTTGTTCGTCGTAGGTTTCAGCGGATTCGTCTTCCTGCACAATATAATCTCTACGAATTCTACACCGGCTACTGACTACCAAGTTGTTCAATGGATGACCACCCACCGCACACCGTTCGTCACAGGCATTATGGAAGTCATCACAAACATTCTCTCCCCTATTGGTTTTGCATTAATGGTCGTGACCACGAGCGCCCTATGGATGTGGCGCAAAAAAGAATTCTGGCGTCCAAGCTTACTGCTCGGGGCGATGGGTGCCGCCTTTTTGATCGCAGCGGCCATTAAAGCATCGGTCGAGCGTCTAAGGCCGCCGATTGAATATATGGTCGCTCCTTTTGAGCTGGATTTTGCATTCCCCTCTGGACACACTATTGGAATCGCAACCTTCGCTTTGGTAATCGGCTACTTGATTTACTCCCGCCGAAAATCACTGGCCATCCTCGTAAGCTGGCTGACATTAGCCGCTACGAGTACAGCGCTTGTAGCCTTCAGTCGCATGTATCTGGGATATCACTGGTTAAGCGATACGCTCGCCGCTACGGCGTTGGCCGTAATCATCCTCGCCGCAGTCATTCTTGTCGATCAGCTCAGGCCGAGCCCTAAAGCAGCGGCTTCAGATAGCGACCAGTAAAGGACTCTTTTACCTTAACGATTTCTTCAGGCGTTCCTTCAGCGACAACAGTACCGCCGCCGCTTCCTCCCTCGGGACCCATATCGATCACATGGTCGGCAGATTTAATCACATCAAGATTATGCTCGATGATCACCATGCTGTTTCCGCCTTCGACCAGTTTTTGCAAAATCCCAAGCAGACGCTTTACGTCGGCACTATGAAGACCCGTCGTAGGTTCATCCAAAATGTAGAGTGTCTTACCCGTTGCTCGACGTGACAATTCGGTCGCAAGCTTAATACGCTGCGCCTCACCCCCACTAAACGTCGTTGCCGGCTGACCTAAACGAATATACCCCAGACCAACTTCAACGAGTGTCGATAGCTTGCGTTCAATCGATGGGACATTCTCAAAGAATGTCGCGGCCTGCTCGACTGTCATTTCAAGCACGTCGCTAATTGTTTTTTCTTTGTATTTGATCTCGAGTGCTTCACGGTTGTAGCGCCTGCCTTTACATTCATCACAGGTCACGTATACGTCCGGCAAGAAGTGCATCTCGATTTTAATAACACCATCACCCTGACAGTTCTCACAGCGACCGCCCTTAACATTAAAGCTGAAACGTCCAGCTTTGTAGCCGCGAATGTTTGCCTCGGGTGTTCCTGCAAACAGTTCACGGATCGGTGTAAATACACCCGTATATGTCGCAGGGTTACTGCGCGGCGTACGGCCAATAGCAGACTGATCGATGACAATGGCTTTATCGAGGTGGTTAATTCCTTCAATGTTCTCGTGGGCGCCCGGTACAACATGCGATCGGTGTAAACGAGCTGAAAGTTCTTTAGCAAGAATATCATTCACAAGCGTTGATTTGCCGCTACCGCTTACGCCGCTAACAACTGTCATGACGCCGAGCGGGAATCGAACATCGATCGTTTTTAAATTGTTCTCACGCGCGCCACGAATAACAAGTTCACGGTCTTTTATAATTGCCCGTCGTTTTTTAGGAACGTCTATTTTTTCCGTACCAGAAAGGAACCGACCAGTGATACTCTCTTTATTTTCAGCTACCTCTGCGGGTGTTCCTGCTGCGACAACTTGTCCACCAGCAATACCAGCACCCGGACCAATATCGAGCAGATAATCTGCCTCACGAATCGTGTCTTCGTCATGCTCGACGACAAGCACAGTATTTCCAAGATCACGAAGACGCTTTAAGGTTCCGATAAGACGGTCGTTGTCGCGCTGATGAAGACCGATCGATGGTTCATCCAGCACATAAAGAACACCCTGTAAACCAGACCCGATTTGCGTCGCAAGACGAATACGCTGCGCTTCACCACCCGATAATGTATTTGCAGCACGCGAGAGTTCAAGGTAATTCAAGCCGACATTACTCATAAAGCCAAGCCGCGCCGTAATCTCCTTCATAATCTGGCGAGCAATAAACAGCTCGTCGTCACTTAATTTCAGGTTGTTTTCAAACATATCAAGCGCGTCATCAACACCCAGGTTACATATATCCATAATACTCAGCCCATGGACAGTTACTGCAAGTACTACAGGCTTAAGACGAGCACCGCCACAAGCGTGACATTTGCGCTCACGCATGAAGCGCTCAATATCTTTACGCATAAATTCACTATCGGTCTCTTTGTGGCGACGTTCGAGGTTCGGGATCACCCCCTCGTATGTTGATTCGTAGCTGCGGCCGCTACCAAGTTCGATGCGGTATTTCTGATTACCGGTACCATACAGGACTTTTTCGATATCAGCCGCCGAAAGCTCTTTTACTGGTACATGGATGCTAAATCCGTGCGTCTCGGCAATCTTAGCAAGGCGCTTCATGTACCATGCATCACTATTTACGCGGTTATACGGACGGATTGCACCCTCCGCAATCGTAAGATTCGGGTTAAAGACAAGATCAGGATCAACCTCAAGGCGCGAACCAAGACCGGTACACACAGGGCAAGCTCCTTGCGGCGCGTTAAAGCTAAAGAGACGAGGTTCGAGCTCTGGAATGTCCTCGTTTGGATGATCAATACATGCATAGCGCTGGCTAAAAGTCGTCACTTCGTTTGATTCAGCGTCCAGTAGTTCAACAACGCCGTCCGCAAGCTCCAAGGCCTGCTCGACCGACTGCGTCACGCGGCCAAGAATATCGCTCTTCATGGCGATACGGTCAACGACAATTTCGATATTGTGTTTGTAGTTTTTAGCAAGATCCGGGAACTCATCGAGCGAATATACGACGCCGTCAACGCGCGCCCTGGCAAATCCAAGTCTGCGGTACTGCTCTGGGATATGAGCGAACTCACCTTTTTTATCCTTGACGATCGGCGCAAGGATCATTAGGCGACTACCTTCGTCGATCTTCATAATCTCATCAATGATCGCTTGCGGAGTGCGACGGGAGACCTCTTTGCCACAAACAGGACAATGCGGCACGCCAATACGCGCAAACAAAAGACGCATGTAGTCATAGATTTCAGTGACTGTCGCTACAGTAGAACGTGGATTTCGGCTGGTAGATTTTTGATCGATAGAGATTGCCGGACTAAGACCTTCAATAGACTCAACGTCAGGCTTATCCATAATCCCCAAAAACTGACGAGCATAACTAGAGAGGCTCTCAACGTAGCGGCGCTGCCCCTCTGCATAGATCGTATCGAAGGCAAGCGATGACTTGCCGCTTCCTGAAAGACCCGTAATAACGACAAGTTTGTCGCGTGGAATTTCAACTGATACATTTTTCAGATTGTGCTCGCGAGCACCAGTAACACGAATAACCTCTGGCATAACGCCTTATTATAGCACGAAAAACAACTCCTCTTCCAGTTCGCCACATAAAGCAGCACAACTTGACTGCATGACAAATCTATAGTTTTATCATGAGTAATGAGCGTAGATTCCTCCGCGTCCGAACGCCGGGTAGTTGTTGTTACCAATGAGAGAAGCACCAACAGCAAAAAAGCTGACTATCTTCTTGCTACCTTACGCGATCACTATCCAAATACCGAGCATATCCCGATTCAACCGGAGCGCGAGTCGACATCCGAGCTCATAAAAGCGTCGCTTGCGGAAAGGGCTTTCGCCCTCGTCGTAATGGGGGGAGACGGCACGATCAAGAGTACTTGCGATACTCTACTCGATCTCCCGGAAGAACAGCGGCCGCCCGTTGCTGCTATTGGCCTGGGTAATCAAAATGACGGGCCTCATGCCCTTCATTACAATTCTCGCGACCCCATCAAGCTCCTTGAAGAAAGTTACGTGACGACGATTCACCCTCATGTAGCTACGATCGAACGTCCCGACGACTCCCCGGAGGCGGAGCTAATCTGGTCGTATTTTTCTCTTGGCATGTCAGGTGAGGTCGCTCACAAGGTCGACACAGTCGAGCATCGACTCGCCCGTGCGCGACTACCTAAGATGCTCCATCGTCTGTACGACATTCGCGTCGCCACTCAAACAGCCTTGGCATCACAGCCTTTCGACCTGCGCATAAACGGAGAAGAAGCAACAATTAGCGAGTTCATGGCCATTTACAGCGGGCGTATGTCCGGTATCGACCATGGTGATCTATCAATGGCGGACGAGCTCGTTAAAATCGCTTCGATCAAAAAGGGGCATGTTATGAGCAAGTTATTCCATGCGGCGTGTTTTCGTATGGGTATTCTCGGATCCATCAAAACAAGCGACCAGCCGCTTGAGCTCGAGGTTACCCGTGCAGACCATCCGCTTTATGGCCAAATCGATGGCGAAGCACAGCTTTTCCCGACCGGGACGACCGTATCGATTCGCCGCAGTCAAGAATCGCTTCGTTTTTTCGTTACGCACAAAAAACTTGCCCGAGCAGCCATTAAACTCGCTTCATAAAGCTTATCGTTGCATCAGTTTGACAGGATTGCTACTATGTGAGAAGTATTCTTATGGTAGAGCAAATCAAAAACCCCATTGCCCAGGCAGCCTTGTTGGTCCTGATCATTATCGTCCTAAACGAACTGGGCGTTTTTAACGCGCTCGTCATGTTCCTTCTCGTCGGCGCCATTCCTGGTACCGACTATAGCCTGCCTTCAGGTTTTATGCTTCTTGTAATGATAGTCCTACTAGGTGTAATCCTTTACAAGTTCGCAGGTAAAAAAGCAGTCCGCAGCCGAACCGCCAAAAAGCTCTTAAAGCGCGCCAAGGCACACAAAAAGCGCATGCCTCGACGTCGCTTCAGCGAAATCTAGTCCTCGCTCTCCTGCCCTGATAAATCCGTCGGCATAATACTCTCTGCCCATAGCTGGAGTTCTTGAAGTATGTACTGTTTATTCTCGTCGGTTTCGGTGGCAGCCAGACGCTGCAAGGATTGCATGAACGCCGGAAGCTGCCCCATGACGCGCTTAGTACGCCAGGCTTCCCAGTCACGTGATTCAGAGTCACTTAAAGTTTTAGGATAGTTTCGCGCCTTGTAATGAAGCAGCAGCGGAGCAAGACGTTCGTCGCTAAAGTCAGGATGAAAATCAGCAAGTTCCCGTTCACTGGCGTTCCGCACTGTTTCCATGCGCAGCTTGTCTCGGTCACCGACGAACCCATCGTACAGTTGGGCCTCGGGATCGGTTGCTTTTTTAAACTGCGGGCGGTCTTCAAAAAGCGATCGAATATTCTCGGCAAAGTGAGGTGCTGCAACAAGGCGAGACTTATGCTTTTCAATCGTCTCCTTATCAAGATGGATCTTCTTCCATCCATCCTCTTGCTCTAATACGCCCACCGGAGCGACTGCCGGAGCACGGTTATACTGAAGCTCTTTGACGGGCAACTTAACAAATCCCTCAGCCTTACGTTCCTCCCAGCTTGCATATAGTTTTTTACGAAGCTCATCTTGCGACAGGTCAATAAAATCCGCCGGGTCGTATCGCAGGTCATAAACGACCACGTTGCCGTTTTTACCGGAAGTAAGTGGAAATGCGACCGTCGTTTTGTCGTGCTCGGCGTCGTAGCGCCCACTCGTGTAAACAAACGGTTTTTTATCCTCTAGGTTCACCAGCTGCATGACTTTTCGCTTGTCGCGCATTTCCAGTAAGTACGAATAAAGTTGCGGTTGCTTATCTTTGATGAGCTTCGTGACGGCAATAAGAGCCTCAACATCACTTAGTGCATCGTGGGCCTTAAAGTGATCGATACCGTTCTGGCTGGTGAGAAGCTCCAGCCTGTTCGTCGCCTTGCCATCAACAACTGGCCAAGTAATACCTTCAGGACGCAGTGCCCGGGTAATACGCACGACATCCAGAAGATCCCAGCGGGATCGTCCATCGCGCCAGCACCACTCGTACGCGTCGTAAAAGTTTCGCCATAAAAGCGCTCGTACAAATTCATCATCAAAGCGAATATTATTAAAACCAGTCATAATGGTGTCCGGCACACAGATCTCATCGCTTATGAGCCGCGCAAATTCCGCCTCAGTAAGGCCGTCAGCCTGGGTCTGCTGCGGAGTAATGCTCGTTACCATCAACGCCTCGGGGCTCGGCAACGTATCGTCATTAAGACGAACAAGAACATTATACGGCTCACCGATCGGATTCAAATCCATATCTGTTCGAATGCCGGCAAATTGCATGACGCGACTTGAACGCGGATCTAATCCGCTCGTCTCGAGGTCGTAAAAGAAAAAGGTTTGAGCCATATACCTAGCATACCAAAATCGCGCCCAGATGGCGCGATAAGGCTCATGTTATTGCTCGAGAAGCGTAAATTCTTTGCCAGCGATTTCAATAATACTGTCCGAGACAGCTCCCGCCCGGGTGAGCTCATGGGTAATACCGAGTTTTTTCATGATATCTCGAAGACGGTTGAGTCCCTCGAAGTTATCAAAGTTAGTTCGCCGTGCAAACTTCTCAATCTTGTCGCCAGAAACGATAAAGTTGCCCGTCTCCTCGTCTTTTTCCACGCTCCATGCTTCGGCTTCTTCGGATGCGCTGAGGCTAATAACAGGCAGGTCGCTCTCCTCATCCTCAGTCGCTAAGATTTCTTTCTCAGCTTCGCGAATAGCGACCACTTTACGCCGTAGTGCTCGCAGTACGTCCGTCACACCTTTATGGGCACTGGAAGAAATAGCAAATACCTCAGCGTCTTTGCCAGCTTCTTTTTTAACAGCGTCAATTTGCATCTGAACGATATCGTCGTCCAAGCCTTCGGTTTTTGTCAGCGCAACCACTTCTGGCCGCTGAGAGAGCTCAGGACTGTAGTTCGCAAGTTCTTCACGGATCGTCCTGTACTGCTTTGCGATATCATCACTGTATACGTCAACAAGATGCAGCAGCACGGCGGTACGTTCTACGTGACGAAGGAATGCATCACCAAGCCCCTTACCTTCGCTTGCCCCCTCAATAAGACCAGGAATGTCTGCAATAAGCAAGCTGCCATCGTCAATATCTGCGACACCCAGATTAGGAGTCAGCGTCGTAAATGCGTAATCTGCAATCTCGGGGCGAGCGTTTGTTACTACCGATAGGAACGTCGACTTACCTGCGTTCGGAAAGCCTACAAGGCCCACGTCTGCCAGGAGCTTCAGCTCAAGCTCGGCCTCAAAAGTGTCGCCCGGTTCACCAAGTTCGGCCATACGAGGAGTCTGACGCACGGATGACTTAAAGTGAGCATTACCGAACCCGCCGTCGCCGCCCATAGCAACGACTGCTTCCTGGCCGTTCTCCGTTAGGTCGGCGATAATGACGCCCTCTTTACGGACAACGGTTCCCATTGGCACCTTTACATAAAGGTTGTCACCAGATTTGCCACGGCGGTTTGACTTACTCCCGTTTACGCCAGCCTGCGCCTTAAGTTCCGGCTTGTAGCGAAAATCGATCAGCGTATTAAGGTTTTCGGTTGCCACGAATACGACGTCGCCGCCTTTGCCGCCGTCGCCACCGTCAGGTCCGCCTTTGTCGACATAAATCTCATGCCTAAAACTGACGGCTCCATCGCCGCCTTTGCCTGCCTGAATAAAAACTTTTGCTGTATCTACAAACATCTTTGTCTATTATATCAAAATCACCCCTGAATTGACAGGGGTGATTTTTTATAGACTAATTTGCTTAATGGATGTAGCGATACATGCCACTGACGGCCTCGCCCCATGGCACGTCGAATGTAGAGACGACACCATAGCCACCACCGCCTCGGTAAGCGTTCATCTCGGTCACACGGACATACTGTCCGGTAACAACCTGTTCGACAACTGCTACGTGGCCGTAACCAGCATACCCACCACCGTTCTGCATAACTGCACCCGGAGCTGGATTACCGTTTACGAGGTAGCCGGCAGCAGAGGCGTACATTGCCCAAGTTGAGGCGTTACCCCAGAAGCTTCCGATAGGACGACCAAGCTGCATACGGCGCTCGTAGGCATACCATGTACAGTTGTTGGCTGCGTAGCG
>DASUVJ010000071.1:0-9273 GCA_036378995.1 Saccharimonadales bacterium (SeqCode) | reverse complement strand
CTGGATGAGGAAAAGCGCTTTGCGGTCAATGAGGAAGTATATACCGACGAGAACCTTGCCAAGCTAGGTTTAGATAAGTCAAAATTGGTAGAGAAAAAGGCGATTGAAGTAGGGAATATTTTCCCGCTTGAAACGAAGTACACTGACGCTCTAGATGTTTATTACACGGATGAGAGCGGCAAGAAGCAATCGATTATTATGGGTTGCTACGGAGTGGGTATTAGCCGCCTTATGGGTGTACTAGCTGAACACTTTGCAGATGATAAAGGATTGGTATGGCCAGAAGCAGTCGCACCTGCTAAAGTATATCTGGTGCGAATTGGCGGCGAGGAAGCAACTCGTCACGCCGATGAACTATACGAAGAACTTCGTAGGAGGGGAATCGACGTTTTGTACGATGACCGCGACGAGCGTCCGGGTGCGAAATTTGCCGATGCAGAGCTTATGGGGATTCCGTATCGCGTTACAGTAAGTGACCGTTTGCTCGAGGCGGGCACCTATGAATTTACGACACGCGCGACAGGTGAGACAAAGCTATTGACACGTAGTGAATTATCTTCTAAACTATGATGATTGTAAATTGGTATAAGGTGAATTACACTATATATAGCGTATAAATTAAAACACATAACCCCATTTTACAATGGATCGGAGGAAAATATTTATGAAAAAGTTGTATCAGATTACCGATGAAGGCAAAGCCGAGCTTGAGAGTGAGCTCGCAGAATTAAAAAGCCGCCGCGGCGATATCGCCGACAAGATCGCCGAAGCGCGAGATTATGGCGATCTTAGTGAAAACGCCGAATATGACGCTGCACGCGAGGAGCAGGGTCTGGTTGAAAGCCGTATCGCAGAGATCGAAGATATTCTTCTTAACGCAGAAATCATCAAAAATGGTAAGTCTTCAAAAGTGAGTCTTGGCAGTAAGGTAGAGCTCAAGACTGGCAAGAAGACTGTCGTTTACGCGATTGTCGGCCCTGTAGAGGCTGACCCACTTGAAGGCAAGGTAAGCAACGAGTCACCAATTGGTGAAGCGCTTATGGGTAAGAAGGTAGGCGACACTGCCACCATCACGACTCCAAAGGGCGAAATTACCTACGAAATCGTTAAGATTAGCTAGTAATTGTCATTAAATTAAACACCTCGGCTTAGGTCGGGGTGTTTTTGATTGGCCAAAGAGACATTTTTAAAAGAATACGGTATACTGTAACAGATATGGCAACACTGCAAGACTACCGCGACGAACGATTACGGAAACTGGAAGAACTCAAAAATCTCGGGATTAATCCGTATCCGGCCGAATCGCACCGAACTCACAACGCGGGCGAGATCGCACCACGCTTTGAAGAAATGGAAGGCCAGACGGTTACGGTTGCTGGTCGCGTTTTAGGGCTGCGTAAATTTGGTAAGCTTGCCTTCATTGTATTAAAAGACTTTAGCGGACAGATCCAGCTGTTCTTACGTGACGGTGATGTATCGGAACTTGATGCGGCAAACGGTGTATTGGGTATGAAGGAGCTGCCACTGCTTGATACGGGTGACTTTATTGAGGCGACCGGTGAGGTGATTAAAACAAAAACTGGCGAGATATCTGTCGGAGTAAAGACGTTGCGCCTTTTGACCAAGTCGCTTCGCCCAATGCCGACAGAGCTTACCAACAAGGAAGAGCGCCTGCGTCGCCGTTATGTCGATATGAATGTCAACCAGGATGTACGCGATCGTTTTGTGCGCCGCTCTAAGTTTTGGCAAGCAACTCGTGATTACTTGAACAAAAATGGTTTTATTGAAGTAAATATTCCCGTCCTGGAGCACACGACCGGTGGAGCTGACGCCAACCCATTCGTGACGCATATGGATGCGCTTGATCAGGATTTTTACCTGCGCATCAGTCATGAACTGCCACTAAAGCGTCTGATCGGGGCGGGTTATGAAAAGGTTTATGACCTTGGTCCGCGCTTCAGGAACGAAAACTACAGCGACGAGCATCTTCCTGAGCACGTTGCGATGGAATGGTACTGGGCCTACGCCAACTGGCAAGACGGCATGAAGTTCACGGAAGGCATGTATAAATATGTTCTTCAGGAAACATTCGGCACACTGCAGTTTAATCTTCGTGGGTTTGACGTTGATATGAGCGGTGAGTGGGAAGTGTGGGATTATGCTACGGTCCTTAAAGACCGCTACGGCATCGATGTTTACGAAAGTACGCTTGACGAGGTAAAGAAGGCACTTGCCGATAATAATCTCGAGGTAGAGCAGACCGAAAACCGCTCTCGTGGTATTGATAAGTTATGGAAAAACATCCGTAAAGATGTTGTTGGCCCTGTTTGGCTCATTAACACACCAAAATTCATCAGTCCGCTCGCTAAAAGTAATCCTAATGACGACCGAACAGTGCAGCGCTTTCAGCCGGTGATTGCAGGATCAGAGCTTGGCAACGGGTTCTCTGAACTTAACGACCCGATCGATCAGCTAAACCGTTTTGTCGAGCAGCAAAACATGCGCGATGCTGGTGACGACGAGGCAATGATGCTTGATATTGATTACGTTGAAATGCTCGAATACGGCATGCCGCCAGCTTGTGGCTGGGGTAATAGTGAGCGCGTCTTTTGGATTTTTGAAGGCGTTACTGCGCGTGAAGGCGTGCCATTCCCGCAGCTTCGCGTCGAATACGATGCTACGACCCGCGATATTTATCCCGACGTAAAACTTGATTAAATAATATATACACCCAATAGCCTCCCGTAAGATGCGGGAGGCTTTAGCTTGCAAAAGTATAGTTACTTGCTATACTAGATATAGCAATAAGAGAGAGGAGATGGGGATGAAGATCGCCGTATTTGTAGGGAGTCTGCAGCAAAATTCAGTTAATAAGAAGCTTGCCGGCACAATGGAAAAGGTCGCGGGTGAGCGAATGGAGTTCGAGTACATCGACGTTAACTTGCCACTGTTTAACCAGGATCTGGAAGAAAACTATCCGGTTGAGGCGCGCCGCGTCAAAGATGCCGTTGAGACGGCCGATGGCATACTGTTCGTTATGCCCGAATACAATCGAAGCGTACCCGGGGTGTTGAAAAACGCCATCGACTGGGCGAGCCGCCCATGGGGTACAAACTCGTTTAAGGGTAAGCCGGCTGGTGTAGTGGGCGGTTCGATCGGTCCTGTAGGTACTGCGGTCGGGCAGTCTGACATGCGTCATATCGCAGCTTTCCTTGAGATGGAGATGCTTGGTCAGCCTGAGCTATATCTTGCTAACGCCACTCATGATATGTTCGACGAGCAGGGGATTATGAAGGATGAGCGCTGGTATAAAAATATCACCGAATACGTTCGCGTATTTGGTGACTGGGTAGAATCGCACAAGAAGTAAACTAATACAGTCAAAAGGAAGGACGCCGTGTGCGTCTTTCTCTTTAGCTTAATGTATTGACATGTAAAGGTACCTTGTATAACATAGAACTATGATGCAGAAAGAGCAATCAAGTGAGAATTACGCGGAGCAGCTGGCTACTCAGCTTCGTAAGGGGTTTTTAGCCTACTGCGTGCTAAAGGTGTGTAGTAGTACTCCTATGTACACGAGCGATATCATCCGCCGGCTAAGCGAAGCGGAACTTGTCGTGGTAGAGGGAACGATCTATCCATTGTTGTCGCGCCTGCAAAAAGACGGACTGCTAGCGCATGAATGGCAAGAGTCCGAGCAGGGACCGCCGCGCAAGTATTACAAAATCACGGCATTTGGAGAGGAAGTCATGGGACACGTGACGCATAAGATTTCCACATTAAACGCAACGCTAAAGAAGTTATAAAGGAATCAGAAATGAAAGAGATTACCCGAATCCACATCGCCAAAATCTCGTACGACATCGAGATCGAGGCAAAGAAAGAACTAGAGGCATATTTACGCACCCTTGAATCATTCAGTGGTGATACGGATATTGTTGATGATGTTGAAATCCGCATCACGGAAATCCTAGCCGAACGCGGCATTCAGAAGGACAGTGTTATCGGCAAGGCTGATATTGAAGCGTTAAAAGCCCAGCTTGGTGAGCCGAGTGAATTTGCTGCCGACGGAGAAAAAACTACGACGGAAGAAGTATCGGTAGAACAGCCACGAAAGCTTTACCGTGACACCGATAACGCCGTGCTCGGCGGCGTTTTGAGCGGTGCAGCGGCGTTCTTTAAGATCAATCCTCTGTGGGTTCGTCTGATATTCATTATTATCGCCCTGGCATCATTTGGTACGGCGTTATTGGTCTATGTGGTTCTTTGGATTGCTGTGCCGCCGGCCCGCACGGCTGCCGATAAATTGCAGATGAGTGGTCGCCCGGTAACAGTCGATTCAATCCGTGAGATTAACGAGAACGATACATCACGCCCGGCTTCAAATGGCGGTGGCAGGAAAGTGCTGCTGGTGCTTGGCGGCGTTATTTCGCTCTTTCTCGCCATAGGCAGCGCAGTCGCAACAGCTGTGGTCGGCGTAATGGCGCTCACAGGTAAGCCTATCGACGCGCTTGGTGACATGCCTGGATCGGAGTATTTTATAGTGGCGTTTTACCTGGCCTTAGCGAGCGGTATCTTATTTACTGCGCTAATGTCGCTTACGACGTACGCCGCGTTTTCGGGTAAGGCCACGAAGCGCACGTTAGTAAGCGGTGCTGTCATTATCGGCCTGGGGCTACTGACGTTTTGCGGTGCGGCTGCTACGGCTCAGTATGGTGCATTCGTGCGCAACCAGGAGGTGCGGGAGAATACTCGCGAAACTGCGGTTTCGCTGCCGTCTGATACAAAAGCGGCAAAAGGGCTCGTCGTGGACGCTGAAGGTGTAGAAGTAGAATATGTCGCCGTCTCTACTGATCCAAAAGCGACACTGCGCACCGTAACGGCCGATCCTGCAGAGTCTCATTCTGTAAGTATTACCCAAGATGGAGATTCGTTAAAAATAACTGCGAAAAAACCACAGAACGAAGCCTGCAAGGCGGACTGGTGCTGGTGGAATATGCAAACGAAAGTAATGGTATATGGTCCGGCGGTTGATGCAATAACTGTGGCAGCAGATAGCCGTCTGTCGTACACTGCTTCTAATCAGGCGAATCTTACACTAACGGCGGAACGTGGAGCGCACGCGAATATAGCGGGGAGCATTGAATCGCTTCGAGCTGTGGTTCGGGAGGACGCCTCTGTAAGTGCGTCTGACGCGGCAATAAATAAAGTAGAAACCACGCTCGATATGTCCGCACAGCTTTCGCTTGCGACCATACAAACCCTCGTTGTATCGGGGCAAAACGCCTGTGCATCAAACCTCCGCGAAGCGCGTATCAGCGTGGAGCGAATCACTGATGCGAACGTAATGATAAACGGCCAGTCGCATCCTGCAGAATCAATGGATTCGGGCTGTTTAGAAGTCGAGATCGAAGATAGGAACCGACGATGATCGAAGTAAAAAATGTTACAAAAACATACGGTAAAAAACATAATGTATTTACCGCGCTCGACGACGTAAGCTTCGAAATCCCAACAGGTGCGAGCGTCGCAATACTGGGTAAATCCGGAAGTGGTAAAAGCACGCTCATGCATGTAATGAGCGGGCTTGACCGGCCAGACACGGGCGAAGTAATTTTTGACGGGAAGGACATCCTGAAGCTAAAGTCCAAGCAGGTCGATATCTTCCGTGCGCATCGTATGAGCTTTATCTTCCAGAGTTTCTTTGTACAGGCGAACGAGAGCTGTTATGACAATGTCAGCCTGCCACTCGAAATCGCCGGCGTGCCGATGCGCCATCGCTCTAAAAAGATTGAAAGCGCACTTTCGGCCGTGGAGCTTTTAGATAAAAAGAAGTCGCGCGCCCGTGACCTTTCCGGCGGTCAAAAACAGCGACTTGCGATTGCCCGGGCTATCGTTAACAAGCCCGAGATTCTGTTTGCCGACGAGCCGACCGGTAACCTGGACAGCACGACGGGCGAGGTTATTGAAAAACTCCTCTTTGGTTACAGCAAGGCTTACCGCGCAACGCTCATCATCGTGACGCATGACGCGGATCTTGCGGCCAAATGTGACATGCAGATTCATATTAAAGACGGAAAAATCGAATCGATTACCAAGCAGAAAGGGGCTGCAAAATGAGTATCCGCGATATTTTAAGGCGAGCAGGTCGTAGCTTGCGGCAGGCAAAAGCCCGCACGCTCCTTACGAGTTTGGCGATCAGCGTCGGGGCATTTACTGTGACTCTCGCGCTTGCTGCCGGAGCCGGCGGTACGGCCTATACGGATAATCTACTTAAAAATAATGGCGACGCGCGCAGTTTATCGGTGCTGGCAAAATCGGAAGAGGAAAGCTCGGCACCAAAAGAGTATGGCGCCGAATCCTCAACAAGTAGCGGCATGTTTTTAAATGACGCCGATCTTGAAAAAGTAAAGAAGGTGAGCGGTGTTGCTGAAGCGGTCCCGTCGTATACGATCGACGCGCAGTACATGACCCGAGAAGGTCAAAAGAAGTACGAAGGCAGCGTCATGATCAAAGATGACCGCACCGCCGTTCCGCTCCTTGCAGGTTCACTGGAGAACAACCAAGTGCCGGAGGGCAAAGTGCTTGTGTCAGAGGATTACCTCGAAGTACTTGGATTTAAAACCGCCGAAGAGGCTATAGGCAAGCCACTGACAATTCACCTTGCAAACGAGTCAAGGCCGGATGACGGCGGACGTGACTATACGCTAACGATCGCTGCTGTCGATAAAAAGTCATCAACCGTCCTTATGTATCAGTCGGCGCTGTATGTTTCTGCTGCTGATGGCAAGGCGATGTATGATTACCAGTCTGAAGGTATGCCGGGCAGTGGCCAATACTTCCGCATCGTGGCCCGCGTTTCGGATGATGCCGATGTTGCAGCGGTAAAGGATGCCGTTGCGAAAGAAGGCTATGACGTGATTTCGCTGCAAGATGCGCAGGAGGCTTTGATGCAGTTTATCAATGTTGTGCAGTGGGGTGCTGCCGGATTCGGATTCCTCGCCATTCTGGCCTCAGTCTTCGGTATCATCAACACCCAGTACATTAGCGTCCTTGAGCGTACGCAACAGATTGGTCTGATGAAGGCACTTGGAGCACGACGCAAGGATGTTGGGCGATTGTTCCGCTACGAGGCGGCATGGGTCGGGTTCTTGGGCGGACTCATCGGTACGGGCCTTGCCTCGCTGACAAGTCTGCTTAATCCGTGGATTGCCAGCTCACTAGGCTTAGAGAAAGGCACAAACCTTCTCCTGTTCAACCCGATCACGAGTATCGTTCTTATCGCGTCGCTCGTACTGATTGCGGTCCTTGCTGGCTACTTCCCGTCACGGAAAGCCGCAAAGCTCGATCCGATCGAAGCACTCCGCACGGAATAGCAAAAAACCGCCTCGCTTACAGAGGCGGTTTTTGATACAATAGACCCATGTTAGACATCCGTTTCGTCCGAGAGAATGCCGAGGCAGTGCAGAAGAATGCGCAGGCCAAAGGCTATGACGTCAATATTAACGAGCTTTTAAAATGGGACGCCTCCAAACGTCAGCTTCAGCAACAGGCTGACATGCTCCGCGAGCGACGAAACGAAATGTCCGCTTCTATGAAGGGAGGCAAGCCGTCGGAAGACGCGCTGCGTGAGGCAAAGATCGTAAAAGAAGAGCTAAACGCGGTCGAAGCAAGTCTGAAGGAAGCGGAAGCAACATTTACCGATCTTCTGAAAAAAGTACCGAATATGGCGCTTGCGGACGTGCCGGTCGGTGCGACTGAAGACGAGAATGTGGTCGCTAAAAAAGTCGGCGAGCCAAAACACTTTGATTTCGAGCCAAAAAGCCACGCCGAAATCGCTGATCTTCGCGGCTGGCTCGATAAAGAGCGTGCTGCCAAAGTAACCGGCTCGCGTTTTGCGTACTTAAAGGGCGACATGGTCATGCTGCAGTTTGCGCTGATTCAGTTTGTGATGAGCAAGCTTTCTGACCAAGCATTTATTGATGAGGTTATCCGCGAAAATAACCTGAATGTCAGCAATAAGCCATTCCTGCCAATTCTGCCGCCATTTATGCTGCGCACCGAACTCTACGATGCGATGGACCGGCTAGAGCCGCGCGACGACCGTTACAAGATCGAAGACGAAGACTTGTGGCTACAGGGAAGCGCCGAGCATGTGTTAGGTAGTATGCATGCCGACGAGATTTTTACAGAGGCCGACATGCCGAGGCGTTACATCGGTTACGCTACCAGCTTCCGTCGTGAAGCCGGTACGTATGGCAAGGATATGGAAGGTACTTTCCGCATGCATCAGTTTGACAAGCTTGAAATGGAGAGCCTGGGTCTTGCCGAAAACGGTCTGGAGGAACACCTATTTATGGTGGCTATTCAAGAAAAGCTGATGCAGCTACTCGAGATCCCATACCAAGTGCTCATGAAATGTACTGCTGACATCGGCAAGCCGAATGCCCGTGGTGTGGATATTGAAGCATGGCTTCCATCTCAAAACACATACCGCGAGACACACACGGCTGACTATATGACCGACTACCAGGCGCGTCGTCTTAAAACACGCGTTCGCCGCGCCGACGGATCGATTGAGCTGATCCATACGAACGACGCGACCGCGCTGCCGCTTAGTCGCGGACCTATCGCGATCGTCGAAAATCATCAGCAGGCTGATGGCACTGTACATGTCCCTGAGGTGTTACGTCCGTACCTTGGTGGCCGCGAAATCTTGTAGAACGAAAATAGCCACCGAAATGGCTCAAGCAGAACATTGCCATTGAGCAAGTTCGGCGAGCTATTTTCGGCGGCTTAGGCCACATTCGTGTTTTCGAGGTCACGCTTGGGCGGCTTACTGAGGGCGATGACGAGACCGCTGATGCACATGATCCAGGTAAGGATTGTCCACCAGGTGCTGGTTGTCCACATGGGCGTCACGAAGGACGGGAACCACATGCCGAGCATGATGTTGCAGGCCGTCATTCCGCCGAGCTGCGAGAACCAATCCCGCATCGCTCGGCCGCGCCATGCGCCGCAGATCGGGAAGATCAACATCCCGAAGGCGCAGGCAACCCCGAACCAGAAAATGACATGAGCCATTCCAATCTCCTCTCAGGCTCAGTGTGAGAATAAACATATTATAACAAATTATGACTATTATGTCAATTTATAGCATGACAAAGAAGTGATATAATAGAGGCACAACCTAACCTAACAGGAGGGTAGCGAATGATCGAATCCATCGATATTACTGGCGTTAAATATGATCTCGACGTCACGACAAAGAAA
>DASUVJ010000070.1:0-6411 GCA_036378995.1 Saccharimonadales bacterium (SeqCode) | reverse complement strand
ACCGGGCGCTTTTTGCTGCTGTCTTCGGCGGTATACTCCAGACCAAATCGTTCAGGCATGGCGTAATCTAGCTGAACGGTCGCTAGCTGGAATTTGCGACCAAGTGCATCGGTTGCCATAAAGTCCATCTTCGGGCCATAGATTGCCGCTTCACCAATACCAATCTCGTATTCGAGCTCAAACTTCTCAGCCAGCGACTGGATCGAGCTTTGTGCCTTCTCCCATACCTGCGGGTCACCGAGGTAGTTGTCCGCTTCATCACGGAAAGACAAACGAAGCGACAGCTTGAGATCAAGCAGACTATACAGCTGCTGCGCGCTCTCAATTAATTCCGCAAAAACACCCTCAACCTGTTCTTCGGTACAAAATACATGAGAGTCATCCTGGGTGATTGCACGAACCCGATTAAGGCCGCCGAGTTCTCCGCTCTTTTCGTCACGAAAAACAGCGGTCGTTTCGAGATATTTCAATGGAAGGTCGCGGTAACTGCGTGGCCGCGCGTTAAAGATTTGCGTATGATGCGGACAATTCACCGGCTTTAAGGCGAGCTCATCTCCAGACTCGGTTGAGGTAAACCTCAGAAGCTCCGGGAACTTCTCGAAGTGTCCCGAGGTCTTGTAGGTATCGAGCTTTGCGATATGCGGAATCCACACTTTTTCGTAACCGTTTTTAATCCGATAACTCTGCGCCAAGTCATTTATCTTGTCGCGAAGCACCGTGCCGCGAGGCGTAAATAACGGAAGACCCGCACCAATCAGCGTAGAGGTAGTGTAAATATCAAGCTCTTTGCCCAGCTTACGGTGATCACGCTGCTTTGCCTGCTCCAGCATCTCAAGGTAGTGATCGAGCTCTTCTTGGGTTGCGAAAGCTACGCCGTACAACCGCTGCATCTGAGGATTTTTTTCGTTACCGCGCCAGTAAGCTCCAGCCACTCGGAGCAGCTTGAATGCTCCGACCTCTTTAGTATTAGCAACGTGCGGACCACGGCAAAGATCCGTAAAGTCACCATTTTTGTAAAACGAAACTTCCTCGACGGCGGATTCATCCCCTGCAATCGTACCAAGCTCATCAGCGTTAAGATCTTTCGCGACCGTCGTGCCCGAGCGCTTCAGGTCGTTAAGGAGCTCTTCTTTATATGGCTGGCCATTCTCTTTAGCCCAAGCGATTGCCTCATCTACCTGCAGTGTAAAACGCTCGAAATCTTGCGATTCAGTAATGATGCGGCGCATGGTTTTTTCGATCTTACCGAAGTTAGCTTCGGATATTTTTTGATCACCAAGATCAATATCATAGTAGAATCCATTCTCTACTACTGGTCCCACGCCAAACTTAGCCTCTGGCCACAGGCGCCGAACAGCAGCTGCGGTAATATGCGCCAGACTGTGTCGCATAGCGTGCAGTTGTTCTTCGTTCATGTCGTTTCTCCTTTGTTGATTAGGTTTAGGTAAATAAAAAACATGCGATGACTGGTTTTAATAGATATTAAAGCCATAAATCGCATGTCTCGGACCCTTTAGGGGCGGTTCCACCGGACTTCCTGAATAATCAGGCACTTATGAAGCACGTTACGCACGTTCTACGCCTACGGAACTCCGGGAGCGGTGAAATCCCTTCTTCGTTCCCACTCATAATACAACATTCCTGTAAATTATTGCAACGCCCGCCCCTGTCTGATATGATGTTTGGAGCTGAGGGCGATTAGCTCAGCTGGCTAGAGCGCCACATTGACGTTGTGGAGGTCAGAGGTTCGACTCCTCTATCGCCCACCAGGAAATTATCAAACACCTCCGACTCGGAGGTGTTTTTGTGTATACTTCTATAAATTGACATACGCTCTAAAATAATTTATAATATTATAGTCCTGCTCGTTTCGACGAACCTGGAGTATGTATGAGCGATCTGCTGCGGTATGGTGCCGCCGCCCTAGAGGTACTGCTCGCCGCCCTGATGCTGGGTGCTGTCCGCCACTACGGCGCCGGCTCCTGGGAGAAGAAGAACTGGCGCAGGCTCTGGACGGCCATCGTCTTCGCAACTGTCGCGATCGCCGCAGCAGGGATGGGCGTGGGCTTCGCCCTGCTCTACCACCTTCCGATCCTTTACTTCATCACGATGATGTTCGTGATGGGTGGAGCGATGTGGCTGATGGTCTCAATCCCCTGCGGGCTCGCGTTCTTCAACCGCCGGTACATCCGTCCGTTTCGAAACCTGGCGTTTCTGGCGCTGGGCGGATGGTATGTCTACATGGCATGGGATCTGACACAGATCTGGATCATGTCTGCCTGAACGAGACGACGACGCCCCGCTGCCACTCGACGGCAGCGGGGCCGGATTTTACCCACACGCTATAATAGTTTTCCACCCGGTATAAACCTCACGATAGCCCTTTTCGATATCATATATGGTATTTCAAAAGCATAAGCGTTGATTGACAAAATATAGCGTTTATGCTAATATGAAAACATGGTTAAAAACCACACCCATAAGCCATCCGCACTTGAACAGGTCCACATCGCATTTGAATACGATATGACTTGGCAAGATGCGAAAAAAGCAATTCGTCGTCGTACTGACACGAAGTAGTCTAGGCGTTAAAAAAGTATTTTATGAACACCTCTTTATATAGGGGTGTTCTTTTTATCCCCTACTTATTTGCACTTATCCACTAGCATTTTAGATAGTTGTATGACAATATATAGACATGTTTTGCGTAAATTGTTTTAACCCCGCGACAGCCGTCAGTAACTCACGGCCAAATAAAAAACAGCCGCTTATCTGGCGGCGACGTCGGTGCTCTCATTGCGGTACAACTTTTACGACGTATGAGCGTCCGTCGCTTTCTGATAATAAACCCGTCCATCGGCCGGATGGCACAAGTGATGTATTTAACCTAGGTAAACTGATTGTCAGTATCTCACGAGCGTTCACCCACACGCCGTCCGAAGCCGGTAAAAATAGCTTATGGCTAGCACAGACAATTGAAGACACGCTTTCTACGCAGTACAAAACAATATCCGTAGAGGATATTGAAGTAGTTACTCACCAAACATTGAAACGTTTTGACGAGTTAGCAGCAGTCCAGTACGCCGCTCAGCATAGGCTTATTGTTTCGACGAAGAGGCGCGGGCGGCCTTCGCTTCGCGAGCGCGGGCCACATCCTGATGAGTCGCCTTCTCGGTAACGTCGAATTTATCGAGATACTTACCAAGAAGAAGATGTGTTTGTGCATTAAACGCCGAGGCTGCACTATAAACGATTGCTGTTACTGGCATGAGTGCCCACTGCAGAATCATCCATAACGTGCGGCGGCGCTTATAGCGTTCTGGGCGAGGCGGCAGCATTTTAAATCCAAGGAAAATCGTAATAATAAGACCGATCATCGCAACCTGCTGAATGCCGCTAATGACCTCTGGTAATTGATGTGCGGTGATATTGCGAGCAGCTTCGCTATTGATAAGCAGCGGCACCCATCCACCGACAGCAACCAGAATCGAGATGCTTGCAAGCGTGACATGACCGTCGATGAGGCGGAGTAACCGAGCAAGCCCTGCGCCAAACGGTACATTACGTTTTTTAGTGAAGATACGTGTCGCCACATACGGAATATCCGATGCCCCATAGGCCCAACGACGGAGTTGGATAAATTGAGCCTTCAACGTCTTTTTATACGTATCCGACAGCACCGCATCCTGATAGATCGGGACATAAATTGGAGTTACTGAGTAGTTACCGCCGAAATAAAAGTAGCTGCGCCAGTACTGATGACCATCCTCAACAATCGAGCGTTTGCTCCAAAAGTCCATCTCCACGAGCGCATCCATAGGCTGTGAGTGCGACGCGAAGTTTCGAAGCGTATGCGGACGCATGGAGCTGATGATATTCCAGAATGAATTACCTGTCGCAAGCACGCGCATTGGAGCTGGTGCATCCCAGATATTGTTTAAAAAGAGTGATACTGGCTGATATGAAAGGTGCTTGCGATCTTCGTGAACGATATATTCATATGTTACGTAATCGAAATACGTGGCGTGCGGACGGTTGTCGCTATCGAGCGTCGTAACGATAACATCGCTGTACTTGATTTTTTGCTCCTTAAGCCAGTCTTTAAGGAAGAAGCCTGCATAGGTAATGTTGCCGCCCTTGCCGCGAACCTCGTCCGGCATGCCGTCTGGGTGCTTTAAGATGTGAAACGCCTTAAATGAACCGGCAAACTTTTTTTGCAGTTTTTTAGCTGTCGCTTCGATTTCGGCACCGCCGCGCTCTTCGTATGCAAGCACCAGGATAATCTTGTCGTTGTCGTACGTCGTATCAACAACCGATTGAATTGTCGGCTCGATCACTTCGTACGATTCGTTATAGGCAGCAATAATAATGGCGTTGTAGAGCGTCGAGGGTTTTGGAAACCGCTCGGGAGCGGCCGCCATAAGACGGAGGTTTTCTTTGTGCGCCTCAAAACCAAATCCCGACGAACGAGCTTCTCTCTCGTGGGCATAGCTTGTAACCGGGTCTTCCAGCTGGTTAAGACGATTGTGCCAGTTAATGTTCTGAGCACCGTCAAGACGCTTTCGGCCGGCAATGGTGTGCGCAGCGATTCCTACTGCTTTTACGAGCAGCGTAATGATAACAAACAAAAGATAGATAGCCGCCGCCAGCGGGCTGACGATAGACAGCACGATCAGCAGAAGTATCATACCGTAACTAAGGATAGCCGGCAGCATCTCAAAGAAGCGGTACTGCCGAGTTCGTTTGCCGAGAGGAAGTTCGAGATTGATCATAGGTTAAAGGAAAGCAATACCCAGCACCGAACGGGTTGTCGCCCATGCGATAACGATAATTAGAAGACTCAGCCAGCCGAACAGAATCGCCATCTGTCGTCGTTCTTGGGTATAAAGCTTGAGAATAAGTGCAGTATGAATAATGGCTACCATGACCCCAAACATAAAGAATGAGATAAGATAATACCATTTCTCGCGGTAAAAGCTTGTCTCCCCGAATGCCGTGTAATGAACAGCTACCTGAAGGTCACTCGGGTGAAGCGAAACGCCAACATAGACACTGTACGCCAAAGCGGCGACAATCACCGCAATAGTCAATACGGCGACCATTCGGTCCGCAGCGACGATCTTGATTGCAGTGATAAGATTCGTTTTCATCATAGTATTTCTGGTGCGGGTACAGAGAATCGAACTCTGCTCTCGACCTTGGGAAGGTCGCATATTAGCCACTATACGATACCCGCGTATCGTGTCGTGGAGCCGCTGACCGGATTTGAACCGGTGACCTACGCTTTACGAAAGCGCCGCTCTACCAGCTGAGCTACAGCGGCACGGTGGATCCATGTTATTATACCACTGCCCCGGACGAAAATAAAACTGTTGCACCAGAGGCGAAAAACTGCTATCATGTTGGAAGCTAAAAGCGATATGGGCTCGTAGTGAAGGGGTTATCACGCCTCCCTGTCACGGAGGAGATCGCCGGTTCAAATCCGGTCGAGCCCGCCACGAAACAACGTCATCATTACGATGGCGTTTTTTCGTGACAAATGCCCCTTTTCTAGCCCTCGACGCTGGTCTACACTAAACATATGACTAAGAAGCAGCAAAAAATTCTTCTGATCGCCGTTCTTGCATCATTTGTTGCTTTTCTCGATGGTTCGGTCATTAACGTTGCCCTACCTGCTATGGCAAACGAACTGGGCGGAGGACTGATTTTGCAGCAATGGGTAGTGGACGCATACCTCATTACCCTGGGAGCCCTGATGCTGATTGCTGGCTCACTGTCGGACCTTTTTGGACGAAAGAAAATCCTTCTGGCCGGCCTCATCGGGTTTGGCGCTACCTCCCTTCTCTGTGCCGTAGCACCCACCGGAGAGTTTTTGATACTGTCGCGCGCCCTGCAGGGATGTGCCGGCGCGCTACTTGTACCGAGCTCTCTGGCACTCATTATCTCCGGCTTCAGCGGACCGGCTCAGGGCAAAGCAATTGGATCATGGACAGCATGGACCGGAATGGCCTTTTTGGTCGGACCCTTGCTCGGCGGGCTGCTCGTCGATACTTCCTCGTGGCGCCTTATATTTGCAATCAACATCATTCCGATTCTTGTTACGCTTTGGCTGCTGGCAGGAATAAAAGACCCTGAGGAGAAACATGAACGTACCAAAGTAGACGTGACCGGCGCAGTTCTCGCCGCAGTAGGGCTGGGAGGCCCCGTATTTGCCCTCATCGAACAAGGACGTTTCGGCTGGGAGAATCCTGTTGTATCCGTTCCCCTTGTGGTCGGGCTTGTCTCTCTGTTTGCGTTTATCTGGTATGAACGAAAGACTCCTAACGCCATGCTCCCTTTAGGACTATTTTCCGCCCGGAATTTCTCGGTGGGTAACATTGCAACGACCGCAATTTATGCAGGCCTTTCAAT
>DASUVJ010000069.1:0-10408 GCA_036378995.1 Saccharimonadales bacterium (SeqCode) | reverse complement strand
CCGAACGCTTCGTCGTCGGGGTGGGCGAAAATACCAAAGATGATCTTTTTCATACTGTAAGTATACCGCACGTGACCGTAGTTGACGTGCCGATGCGGAGGTTGGGGTATAATAGAAAAACGATGCACGACGGAATTCTGCTTATCGACAAGCCTGCTGGAATGACGAGTTTCGGTGTTGTTGCGCGATTAAGGCGCGTCTTAAGTGAGGAAGCCGGTAAAAAGGTCAAAGTCGGCCACACGGGAACCCTCGATCCATTCGCAACAGGTCTTATGATTATCGTGACTGGCAAAGAATGTAAAAACGCCGGCCACTACACAAAACAGGATAAAGTCTACGAGGCGACGTTCCGTTTAGGGCAAACCAGTACGACAGGCGATCCAGAGGGTCAGATTGCCGACGTCTCGACTCATCAGCCATCCCGCGAGGAGTTGGACGCCGCTGTAGCTAAATTCACCGGCGAGATCATGCAGCGCCCGCCAATTTTCAGCGCGATAAAAATCAACGGGCAGCGCGCCTATAAACTAGCCCGCGGAGGTGAGGAGATCGAAATTCCTCTGCGCAAAGTGACGGTCCATAGTTTGGAGATTGTCGACTACTCATATCCTGAGGTAAAAATCCGTACTCATGTCAGCAGTGGGACATACATTCGGAGTCTGGCTGTAGATATAGGGGAGGCGCTTGGGACCGGGGCGTACTGCACGCAGTTGCGGCGGACGGCAATCGCAAAATGGGATATCGGGGAAGCAAAAACACTAAGTGATTACGGGATAACAAACTAGGAGGAATTATGGACGCGGAGGTATGGTACGAGGACTGTAAGGCGATTATTGATCTGGAAGGGTCGTGGCTCACGAATCTTTCGGACGAGAACGGCGACGTACTATTCCCGCGAAGAAACCTTACCGCGCCGGACGGTTCGAAAAAACTGCGCGGCGGCAACCACGTGTGCATGCCTAATTTTGGCCCCGGTGGCGACAGCGGGCTTGACCAGCACGGCTTCGGTCGTAAAAGCCTATGGGAAATTACCGATAAGACCGACCAGTCGCTTCTTCTGACGCTCAAGAAGGGTGAGGGAGAGTATAAGGACATGGCGGCGCTGATGACGCATCAGATGGCCGAAAAGATGCTGCTCTCGACACTAGAGGTCACAAACAACGGTTCAAAAGACATGGCGGTAGCACCGGGCTTTCATCCGTATCTTATGATCGGGGAAGACGAAACGTCGATTACTGTTGATGGAAAAAAATACGAGCTGGACGAACTTTCGGAAGTCGTCTTTATCGAGGGTAACGAACATGTCGTTGAAACGGCTTCCGCGACCTTTACTATGAGGTCGGACGAGATGGCCGTATGGGGAATTTGGACCGACCGTCTTGGGCCGTATGTTTGCGTTGAGCCAACTGTAAACGGCTTTGCCTTTGTGGACGGCACGGCCGAGATGCTATCTCCGGGCCAGTCGCGCCAGTACGGCTTTTCGATGAGCTGGCAGCGCTAAAGAGTAATTCTTGGTCGCACCTGTTGAAAATCTATTCTAACTCTGTTACAATACGTTTTGATGATTACAGCAGAGAACAAGAAGAAGGCGATCGCTTTGACGCAGACGCACAAGGAAGATGTCGGCAGCCCACAGGCGCAGGTATCTGTTCTTACGACTCGCATCAACGAGATCACCGAGCATCTTAAGGCTAACAAGCACGACCACATGGCTCGTCGCGGTCTTATCCAGATGGTCGGACGCCGACGCAAGCTGCTTAAATACCTTGAAGCCAAAGACTTCGAAGCTTACAAAGCAGTCGTCGCAAAACTAGGACTCCGCAAATAATTGCGGAGTTTTTGTTTTGCTGGGGACCGTCTACTTTAACTCGTTATAAATAAGCGGGGCTTGAACCGTATCGATGTAGTGCTGAATATCGATGCTCTGTAAAAATTTGGGGAGCACGTTCTCTTTGCGGGGATCAACGAACTCGATATGCTCGACTTCGATATGGCCATGTGTCGTGCTTGCGAGATCGATTACTTCGTAATCCTCCGGATTTTCAACATGAAAGAAGAATTCCAGCTGTTCTTTTTCGCCGTCTTCCGAGAACTGCTGAACGAATAGCAGCCGCCCGATTTTTGGTGCGATACCCGTCTCCTCGATCATTTCGCGGTGAAGGCCGATTTCGAGGGGCTCGCCAATATCCAACCCGCCACCTGGGGTGCACCAGTAGGTGCGAGCTTTACCGTCATCGCCCGGCGTGAGCCGTTGAGCCAGTAGTTTTCCGTCCTTAAAAATAATTGCGCGCGTCGCAATACGTCGTGTTTTCATGCGTTTCTCCTAATTAGGTTTTATTAGAAACGTCAGCGGTTCGGCACGTCCGAACGTGGTCGTATAGAGGATCCCCGCGGGATCGTAATAACCAAACTATACCAAGGTATCGCTCAGGCGTAAAGGATAGGGCACACTGTCTTCATTGTGATAGGATAAGGGGAATGACAGATCACATTGTGTTTGCGACAAGTAACACCGGCAAGGTGAAGACACTCGAGGGTCACTTGAAAATCCACGGGATAGATATTTCTGTGTCGCAGCAAGAACTTGATCTCATCGAGCCTCAGGCCGAAACGGCACTGGAAGTGGCGCGGGTAAAAGCCGAACAGGCCTTCGATAAGCTAAGGCAGCCGGTGTTGGTTGATGATAGCTCGTTTCATATTCATGCCCTCAACGGATTTCCTGGTCCATATGTCAAATACATGAACGAGACGGTAGGTGCCGGTGGAATTGTGCGATTTATGGAAAAACAGACTGATCGCAAGGCACACTTCTTAAGCGCGCTCGTATTTATCGACAAAAAGGGTGAGGTTCACGAATTTTCAGTACAGGAATCTACGGGCACTATTGCTACCGAAGTGCGCGAGAGTGTGGACGGACGGGGTTGGAGTGATTTATGGAAAATATTTATCCCGGCCGGCAGTGACAAGGCGCTTAGTCAAATGACGCCTGAGGATCACGAACAACGCAGAAGGCGTGAGAGCGGAAAATCGGCATACGATTTATTTGCCGAGTGGCTCAAGAATAACTAGTTGCATATAGTCTGCTGACTTTGTTACACTGACAGCACTATGATCCTTTAGGATCCTCTATTCGCGTTATGTTCGGATGTGCCGAACCGCTGGCGATTCTTATTTTAATCAGATTTTACCGTAAGGAATTACTATGAATGATGATCTTATCCTTCTTGAGGATGACAGGCAGTATGCCAAGCGGCGTATTGCTGAACTGGAAAAGCAAATCCAAGATCTTGGCCCGGAATTTTACGAAGTATTCAATCAATCTTCCGAGACATGGCACGACAACGCGCCATTTGACGCGCTTCGCGACCGGCAATCAGTACTGGACGCAGAGTTACAATCTTTAAAGCGGATGCTTCGCAGTAGTCTGCCGTCAGTGCCAAGGCAAAAGAAGGGCATTGTCGGTATAGGGAGTACTGTGTTTTTGTCGGATGGACGAACGTATCTGATAGCGGGTGACTGGACGCCATATGCCGGCGCAAAGACTAAAGACGGAGCGTTTATCGTAAGTAAAAATACGCCTGCAGCCTCAGCGCTGCTTGGTAAAAAAGAAGGCGACCAAGTGGTGGTCACGGGCAAGCAATTTACAATTCAAAAAATAAAAACGTTGGGTTAGTCCGCCCCCGTCCGCCTCGTGGGCAGACAGGAGCGGAGAGGGGCTTACTGTGACTTGGCCTTCAGCTCGCGCCTGAGTTGGCGCACACGCAGCGCGCGTCGCTCATCTTCGCTGAGCCCGCCCCATACACCGTAGTCCTCACCGGTTTTCAGCGCGTGGGCAAGACAGGCATCGATCACTGGACAGCGCCCGCAGACAGCCTTGGCTTGTTCGATCTGAGCCTTGGCTGGTCCGCTATTACCGATGGGGAAGAAGAGTTCCGGATCCTCGTCCCGGCAGACGGCTTTATGGCGCCAATCCATGGCGTCCTCCTCGTGTTGTGTGACCTCCCGGTCACTGTATATATTTTAAAATAAAGTCAATGTCCTATCAAATTTGTTCTATACTTAAAAGATATGAAACCAATCACACGGCAAGAATTTACTGATCTAATGGCGACATCTGCCATCAAACCGCGGCTTCGCCGTGAACTTCGGTTTGTCCCCGAAGAGATCGCCGATTGGGAAGATCGTGATTTTATCGTAGCGACGACAAAAAGCGGTAATGAAGGGGTGATGATCGCGCGTGGTACGCAAAAAGCGATCCCGTTCCAGCTGCAGGCACGCAAGCCCAGCCAAAATGGCAGGGTAGAGGCGATTATTTGCGATATTTGTTCGACCTGGCAGCGGGGAACGCACTCCGCACTCATCACATTTCCGCGTTCCGATGGCTCTTCGCTGTCACTGCTGTGCTGCGCGGATCTGGATTGTAGCCTGCACGTGCGCGGTAAAACCAAAGCCGCAACACTTTCAAAGACTCAGCTCCGCGAGGATATTTCGCCAGAGGGACGCATTCTTCGGCTGCAAGATAGGTTGGCTGACATTCTCGAGCGTCTCTAGCGTGTATTCGCAGCTTGTTTTAAGGTATAATGATGACAAGCACCGCCATGGGCGACCAAGTGGTGGATACAGGGATTCTTGAACAAAGAAATTCTGCACCCGTTACTTTATCGCTTACAAATAACAGGCGAGTGACACAAAAAGGAGGACATTAATGTCTACAATCAACCCACACGGTAAAGAGATAATCTCTGTTACCACTGATCTCTGCGGTCAAAAATTGACCCTCGAGGTCAACCGCGTCGGCTTCCGTACGACGGCAAGCGTACTTGTAAAATACGGTGACACGGTCGTGCTTGGTACGACCATGGTCGGCAAAAAACCGCTGAGCGGCATGGATTATTTCCCGCTGTCGATCGACTATGAAGAAAAATTTTATGCAGCCGGCAAGATCAGCGGCAGCCGCTTTATTAAGCGAGAGGGTCGCCCAAGCGACGAAGCCGTGCTGATAGGCCGTCTGATCGACCGCCCGATTCGTCCGCTGTTTCCAAAGGGGTATCGTCAGGAAGTCCAGGTGGTTTCAAGTGTGCTTTCGATGGATCCGAACTTCCGCCCCGACATGGTCGCCATGATCGCTGCAAGTACGGCAATTATGCTGAGCGGTGCACCGTTTGACGGCCCGGTTGCGGGACTCCGTGTCGGACGTGTCAACGGCGAATTTAAGGCCTTCCTGACACATGAGGAGCGCGAGCAAAGCGACATTGATCTCGTGGTCGCCGGCATCGAAAGCGGTATTACTATGGTTGAAGCCGGTGCAAACGAAGTATCTGAAGACCTCGTTGCTGATGCGCTTGCTTGGGCGCACGAGCAGCTCCAGCCAGCGATTGCGCTTCAGCGCGAATTGGCCGAGAAGGTCGGTGTTGAGGCACTTGAATACGAGCTGGTTCTGCCAAACGATGGTATCCAGGAGATCGTTGACGACTGGATGAAAGACAAGCTGGGCGAAGACCTCCGCCGTCCGTATCCAGAGCGAAACGAGATGGTCTCAGTTCTGCGCGACCAGTTTCACCAGGCAATGGTTGAGAAATTCGGAGAAGAAGACTACGGCATTCTTCAGAGCGAATACGACGAAGCGTTTACCTCGGCACTCCACAAGGATGTTCGCCGCGGCATCGTAGAAGATGGCCTTCGTCCTGACGGTCGTAAACTCGACGAAATCCGCCCGCTTTCAAGCGAAGTCGGCATTTTGCCGCGAGCTCATGGTTCGAGTCTGTTCACCCGTGGTGTTACCCAAGGTATGAACATCGTCACTTTGGCGCCGCTAAGCTACTCGCAAATCGTTGACACCATGGAAGTCAACGACGGCGAGCGCCGCTACATGCATCATTACAACGCACCAGGCTACACGGTAGGAGAAGTCCGTCGTCTTGGCAGCCCTGGCCGCCGCGAAATCGGCCATGGATACTTGGCAGAGCGCGCACTTATCCCTGTCATGCCGACCGAAGAAGAGTTCCCGTACGCAATCCGCAGCGTCACAGAGATCATGAGCCAGAACGGTTCGACCTCGATGGCCGCTACTTGTAGCAGCTGTTTGGCGCTGATGGACGCCGGCGTGCCGATTAAGGCACCTGTTTCTGGTATCGCTATGGGTCTGATGATGGACGGCGACACGCCATATGTTCTGTCGGACATCGCTGATGCTGAAGACTTTGCCGGTGATATGGACTTTAAGGTAACCGGTACCGAAAACGGCATCACGGCCATCCAGATGGACATGAAGGTTCACGGTTTGCCAGTAGAGATCCTTCGTGAGGCACTGCAAAAAGCAAAGCCAGGGCGTGCGCATATCTTGCAGCACATGGTGGCAACATTAGCCGCTCCGCGCCTAACTCTTAGCCCATATGCTCCTCGTATCGAAAAGATTAAGATCAACCCTGAAAAGATCGGTGCGGTTATCGGAAAGGGTGGTGAGGTCATCAACAAGATTACCGCCGAGACCGGTGCCGAGATCGATATTAAGGATGACGGTCTGATTACTGTTGCCGCAAGCGACACCAAGAATATCGAGAAGGCAATCAATTGGATCAAGAGCCTTACTGAAGAGCCTGAGGTCGGCCGAATTTACGAAGGTAAGGTCGTGACAATTAAGGACTTTGGCGCATTCGTGAATATTCTTCCGGGTACGGACGGAATGCTGCATATCTCGCAGATTTCGAACGAGCGGGTAGAGAAGGTGACTGATGTTCTGAGCGAAGGCCAGATCGTAAAGGTTAAGCTCACCGGTATCGACGAGCGTGGCCGTATCAGCTTGAGCATGAAGGACGCATAGCTAGAGAAGTCTTTCTTAAAACAGCCTGGATTCCAGGCTGTTTTTTGATGTACTATATACACATGAACAAGGTGGGAAAACTTGGCTTTACGATTGTCGAACTTTTAATCGTCATTGTCGTTATTGCCGTTCTCGCCGCGGTAACAGTCGTTGCCTATAACGGCATTAAGCAGCGAGCCGACAATACCGCCCGTATTGCCGCAGCTAAGGACTGGTATAAGATTTGGCAGACTTATCTGACGCAGAACGGACAGTATCCTACTGGCACGAATAACAATCATCATTGCTTAGGAACGGGCTATGCAACCGACTTTGACGGCAATGCAGATGAAGATTGCTATATGTCGAATAACGTAAAGCATCCGACAGCGACGCTTCATACGGCGCTTCGAACAGTTGCGAGCCTTCCATCATATCCAGTAGCAAAGCAGACCGCTGCAACAAATACAGTCGCCGGTATCAGTATGCGTTCACATGATCATCTCGATCCTTCGACTCCGCAGGAAAAGCAGTACTATCGAATGCTTCATTATTGGCTCACTGGCAATAACCAGGACTGTGTGCTGCGCCCGGTCGCCCAGGCTGTTACGGGCGGCTGGACGGCCAGCTCTGCGTCGTTTACGGCAAACGACGGCGGACTGACACGCTGTGTGATTTTACTGCCCGATCCAACGGGGGTATAATGGACGCAGTTATGGAGGACAAGCAATCCCAGCTCGATCACGTACGTGCGGATATTTTGGAGAAAAATATCTGCCCGGAACTCGCTGCCCAAGCGACAAATCTTGTCATGGGGGACGGCAACCTAAACGCGGAGATTGTTTTTATCGGCGAGGCGCCGGGCAAAAACGAAGACGAGCAGGGGCTGCCGTTCGTTGGCGCGGCCGGTAAATTTTTAAACGAAATGCTGTCTCAGGCGGGTATGGAGCGGAGCGATGTCTACATTACTAACATCGTTAAGTACCGGCCGCCAAATAACCGTGACCCGTTACCTGAAGAGAAGAAGGCTTTTTGGCCGTATCTTTTAAAACAACTTCAGATCATTAAGCCCAAAGTTGTCATTACGCTAGGACGCCACAGTATGGAATATTTTATCCCCGAGGGCCGTATTAGCGCTATCCACGGGCAGGCAAAACGGATCCAATTCGGTGACGACAAATTGGTGATCGTACCACTCTATCATCCGGCGGCAGCGCTGTATAACGGCGGGCTTCGGCAAACGCTCATCGACGATTTTTTGAACGTACCAAAAGTAATCGAACTCATGAAGAAAGAATCCTAGATATGGAGAGGACCCGCTCGATGAGCGGGTCCGGTGACCTCCAGACGTTGTCGGAACAGGGCAGGGATGAACGTGGTTGAGCGACCGCCGTCTCGTCAGATGAGCGGCTTCACGTCGAGCTCTTCGAACATCTCCTTGAGGCCGGCCTCCCACTCGCGCGGGTAGGCCAGCATGTTGCAGTGGCCGTCCACGGGGACGACGATCTCGGGGAGGCTGCCGTTCCAGTACGCGGCGCCCCAGTTGATGTGGGCGCGTCGCACACGGACGTACGGGTCGCTCTGGGTGCGGACGTAGACCGTGACCACCCGGTCGAGCACCTCCTCGTCCAGGGCGGGATGCCTGGCGATGAAGGCGACCTGGCGGATCCACGGACCGAACGGGTACTCGCGGCTGTTGTTCTCGTGCCAGTCCAGCTCCTCCTTCTCGGCCTCGTCGATCGAGGGGTCGAAGTCGGGGAAGGGGCCCTTGAACAGGAGCTTGCGGCTGACGATCCGCGGGAGCGGGAAGCCCGGGATGAACCGCGCCCACTTGGCGTTGGGGTCCTTGAGGTCCGTGAGGCCGGTGGGGGCGCTGATGAGTCCGAGCCGGAAGTCGATCTTCAGCCCGCGTCGCTTGGCCAGGGCGATGATGTCGTAGGCCAGCAGGCCGCCGAGCGACACGCCGACGAAGACGACCTGTCGGTAGTGCTGGATGAACTCCAGGACCTGGCGGGCTGCCTTCTTGCCGTTGAACCCGATCGACTCGGGGTACTGCACGCGCACGACGTCGCCGTAGCCCTGCATGAAGGCGCTGAGCGTGCTGCCGGGCGTGACGCCCGACGACTGCACGCCGTCCAGGAAGACGATCGCCCGTGCTGAGGGGTGCAGGATGTTGTCGTACTGGATGGGCCCGCCGAAGGGCGTGAGCTGCAGACTGGTGATGGACGGCATACGAACTCCTCCAGAGCTCTCTTTGTTCCGATTTGTCGAGGTGCTTGCGAATTATATCAATTTTTGGGTCATTTGTCAATCTGTTTACCCCTGGGGGACTTGCAATCCTCCCCAGTATTTGCTATACTGCAAGCACTGAATAACGCAGCAAGTGACATTTATGACAACGCTGCAACCTATGGGAATTTCGTACGTAACTAATAAAGAAAACTCTTTAAAGAAAGGTAAATTTTAGAAAAATTATGGGACAACGACGACTTGCCAACGCGCAGGCAGATGACCAAAGCAAGCGGCCAATGGGCCAAAAGCAAAAATCAAATAATACAGTGCTGAATAACACGACCACCCGAAAGGGAGAGGTTTTTCGTGCGCAGCGCCGTACATCCGAGAACGTAAACCTTCGTGCTTCGCAGCACATGATCAACGTACCGGTTAACAAATCAATTTATAACGGCTACCAGGGACGTCAGTTCAGCCTTGCTGATCAGCCAAAGCGTCCACGCGCACCGCGTCCAACGCTTAAGATTATGCCAATCGGCGGTCTCGGTGAAATGGGTATCGGTAAAAACATGATGGCGATCGAATACGACAACGACATCGTTGTTATCGACTGTGGCTTCCTGTTCCCGGGCGGCGACTACCCGGGTATCAACTACATTACTCCGGATATCACCTACCTCGAGGAAAACAAGCATAAGATCCGCGGACACGTCTTTACGCACGGCCACCTTGACCATATCGGCGCCTACCGCCACGTTGCAGACAAAATTCCTGCGACCGTTTACGGAAGCAAATTCACACTTGGCATGCTAAAGCGCACCATGGAAGAAGCGACGAGCGGATTTGAGCCGACGTACCACGAACTTAACCCTGAAGCGCACGAGCGTGTTCAGTTAGGTGACAGCTTCTCGATCGAGCTTGTCCGCGTAAACCACTCGATCCCCGACGCGACTGCCGTCGTTGTTCGTACACCGCTTGGCGTACTTGTCGATACGGGTGACTGGCGTTTTGAAGAAAACCCGGTTGACGGTAAAAAGTTCGACCTCGAACGCCTTACTGAGATTGCGACGACCGAAGGCATCCTAATGCTTATGAACGAGTCGACCAACTGTGAGTCAGAAGGCACGCATCAGCACGGTGAGTTTGAGATACAGCAATCTATGGGCCAGATCATGGAGAAATATCCTAACTCACGCCTGATTCTTAGCTGTTTTTCCAGCCAGATCCACCGTATGCAGGTGATCCTAGAAGAAGCGAAAAAGCACGACCGCAAGGTGGCGTTTGCTGGTTACAGCATGATTCAAAACCTCGAAGTGGCACTTCGTGCCGGCGTTATCAAAATTCCTAAGGACGTCGTTGTTAAAATGGAAGACGTCGTAA
>DASUVJ010000068.1:0-6654 GCA_036378995.1 Saccharimonadales bacterium (SeqCode) | reverse complement strand
TTTCAAAAGCTCGGTATGCGTACCATCTTCGGCAACTTCTCCATGGTCAAGGACGACGATTCGATCAAGGCCCGCGATCGTTGAGAGGCGATGCGCAACAACGATTGCAGTTCGATTTCTCATGAGTTTAGTGAGCGCGTCCTGAATGAGTTTTTCACTTTCGCTATCAAGTGCGGAAGTTGCCTCGTCTAGAATAAGGATCGGCGCGTCCTTTAGGATTGCGCGTGCAATCGCAATACGCTGACGCTGGCCGCCGGATAATTTGACGCCGCGTTCTCCGACAATCGTATCGAGTCCTGCCGGCAGTTTTTTGATGAACTCGTACGCGTTCGCCTGTTTGACGGCTTTGAGGATCTCCTTGTCTGTCGCGTCCGGTCGAGCGTAGGCGATGTTCTCGCGCAGGCTGCGATGGAAAAGATAAGGCTCCTGCGGCACGTAAGCAATTGCCGCGCGCAGGCTTTTTTGCGAGACTTCGGCAATGTTCTGTCCATCGATAGTGATTGATCCCTCGGTGACATCGGCAAAACGCAGGAGGAGTTTCGTGAGGGTTGTTTTACCCCCACCGCTATGTCCCGCAAGTCCGATGCGCTCACCGGCATTTATGCTGAGGGAAACGGATTGGATGACTGTGTCGCTATCACTGTCGCTATAGCGAAAACTTATATTGTTAAGATCGACAGCACCTTTTGTAACGGTAAGTTCCGGGGCATCTTTTATATCCTTTACACCGTGGTCTTCTTCGAGAATTTCGGTAATATTTGCGGCATCAAGAAAAGCCTGTTCAATGCCGCGAATAATCGGGGTAATTTCAAATAACGAACTTGTGAGTCGGCCCAGGTATGTCACGGCAAAAACGAGCGCTGCAATACTGACATTGCCGGTTGTAAAAAGCCAAATACACACTGCCATGGTAAGGATCTGAAACAGGAAGAGTATCGACTGGCGCATGAGCGTTTCGCGTTGGATGATATCTATCTCGCGGCGTGCGACATCTTCGATTTTGTTTCGATCGGTGATGATTCTGTGGACTTCCCGCTCATCCATCGCGAAATAGCGGACGATCTGAAGATTGCCAAGGATATCCGCGACTGTTCCGTTGAGCTGAGAGGTGAGCGTTTTTCGTTCATGACGAAGAGGTCCCCGGGCAGCAACGGCCAGGATGCTTCGCCACACTAAAAAGAACGTCGAGAGGCCTAAGGGGATTAGTAAAATAGGCGACATGAACCCGATAATAATGAGGCTCGCGAGAAAGTTAACAATAATACCACTCGCCTGGAGAAATATAATATCCAGGAAAGTAAGGATGGAGCTGCTGAAGGTGGTAACGTCTCCGGCGAGGGAGCCGACTTTTCGGTTGGCGAAGAACTGATCACTGTGACCCATCAGATGGTTGGCCGCTCGCTGTATCAGGGAAGTACGCATCTTTTCTTCTTGATTAAAGAGCTTTTGAAAACCGTAGTACGCCGACCAAAGCGAGAGTACCGATGCAGCAAATGCCGCGCCCAGCAGCCATGCTGGATGCTGCCAATCTGAGGGGTTCAGGATCAAAGCCTGAATAATCAGACTAAACAGAAAAGGCAGCAAAACCATGTAGAGAAGACGATTCAAGGGAATAGTGAGGGCGTACTCAAGAAGCGATCTTTTGTCTTTTAGGATCTCTTCTTTGTAGATTCGGAGCGTCTTTTTGGCTGTCTTTGTGTCGGTGCGACTGAAGAGTTTAGCCATTGGCTAATCCTCCTCGATAAATCCGCCGCTTTGGTGAGACCAGAGGCCGGCGTAAATACCTTTTTGTTTCAAGAGCTTTTCGTGGGTGTCCTGTTCGCGGATTTTGCCGTCTTCAAGCACGATGATCTTATCGAGCTTCGCGATCGTCGAGAGGCGGTGGGCGATAACGATGCTAGTGCGTCCCTTCATAAGCTTAGTTAAAGCGTCCTGAATGAGCTTTTCGCTTTCACTGTCGAGTGCAGATGTCGCCTCATCGAGCACAAGAATCGGCGCGTCCTTTAGGATGGCGCGGGCAATCGCGATACGTTGACGCTGACCGCCGGATAGCTTAACGCCGCGCTCGCCGACCATCGTATCAAGCCCTTCAGGGAGCTTTTCGATGAACTCTGATGCATTTGCTTTTTGTGCAGCCTCAAGAACTTCTTCGTCAGTAGCATCCGGCTTGCCGTACGCGATGTTGTCGCGCAGGCTGCGGTGAAAGAGCATTGGCTCCTGAGGTACATACGCAATATTTTGGCGGAGTGACCGTTGCGATACCTCGCTGATGTCCTGGCCGTCGATAAGAATCTTTCCAGCTTCAATATCCGCGAATCGCAGCAAGAGCTTGGTAAGTGTCGTTTTACCTGATCCGGAATGTCCGACGAGACCGATGCGCTCACCAGGTTTAATGACAAGCGAGAAATTATCAAATAAGCGTTCCTTGCTTCCGTCGTGGGCAAAGCTAACTTCTTTGAACTCGATCGAGCCTTTTTTGACGGTCAATTCAGTATCGCTCTTGTCGCTTACTGACGGCGTAAGAGCAAGAATCTCTGTCATGTCGTGCGCATCGCCCATAATACGGTTGTAGCTGCGCATGATGTTATTCATTTCCCATAGCTGGCGTCCTACCGTAAAGGTATAAGTAATACTGAGGTAGACTGCGCCGATAGAGATAACGTTATGTTCGCTTGCCCAAATCGCTCCAACAAGGGCGCCTACGTTCAATATGGTAATGAGAAACGAGTAGCCGCTGCTCACGGTCAAAAAGCCGCGCATCGTCGAAAGACTTTTCTCGCGCCAGAAGTCAGCTTTGTTGACTAGCGTATCGAGTTCTTTTTGCTCGTGACCGTGTGATTTAATAGTCATAACGTTAGTGACTGCATCGGCGACATATGCGTTAGTTGCGGTGTGCGCTTGAGCCTCCTCTTTGTTACGAACGAGCAAGAATCGCGAACCTATGAAGACGACGGCAATAAACACGAACGACAGCGCCAAAAGGAATACTGCGTATTGCCAAAAAATGAAGCTAAGTATAATTGTGGCACCAGCGACGCTGGCGATCGACGGGATGATCTGGAAAATAATTGTGTCCCAGAATCGTTCGAATGAGCCGATCATTTTGGTGGTTTGTGAAACGAGCGCGCCGCCAAACCTATCCGAATGGAATGTCAGGCTTTGCTGAGTAAGGCTCGAGAAAATCCTTTTGTATAGATCACGCTGAGCTGCGGTTTCCATAGTCCACGCAAAAAACAAGTTCAAGCGCCAGCCGATAATTTGGCCGTAAATTTGGGTTAATATATAGACGATAACGAGCGGCATTGCGCCGTCAAGTGTGATTGATCCATGCTGCAATTGATCAAGGATTTGTGAAATAATGTATGGACCGTAAAACGAGCCGATAACGGTTGTCGCAGCAGAGCCAAAAACGGCAAGTAGGGTGCGAACAGGATAGCGCATTGCAGTGCGCCATAGTAGTGAGATGATCTGTTTTTGCATAACTCTCCTTATTTATTGGTATTCATGTTTGTATCGCTAGTGGTTCGGATCGGCCGAACGTGAACGAATAGAGGATCGTGCGAAACGATCATAGTATTTTCTACTATATCTTAAAGTAGTCGTGATGCAAAGGACTTTTTAAGATAATTATTGAGGTAGAAGCGACGCTGAGATATAATGGAAAATAATGCAAAAGATTTTATTATATTATAAATTTACTCCGATCACCGATCCGGAGACAATGAAGCTATGGCAAAAAACACTTTGTGAGAGCCTTAATCTTCGCGGACGCATTCTTATTTCGAAGCACGGTATCAACGGCACGGTTGGTGGTGACATTGAGGATTTAAAGAAGTACATCAAAGCTACAAAAGAATTCCCGGGCTTTAAGGGTACGGTGTTTAAGTGGAGTGATGGCGGACGTGAAGATTTTCCGCGCATGAGCGTAAAAGCTAAGAGCGAAATTGTCGCCTTTGATGCTGCCGAGGAATTGAAGGTCGATGAAAACGGTGTTGTAGGCGGCGGAGTGCATCTAAAACCAAAAGATATACACAAACTTGTCGAAGAGCGTGGCGACGATGTTGTATTTTTTGATGGACGTAATGAGTACGAAGCAAAGATCGGTAAATTTAAAAACGCTGTCGTGCCAGACACTCGTACATCGCGCGATTTTATTCGTGAGCTCGAGAGTGGTAAATACGATGACCTGAAAGACAAGCCGATTGTTACGTATTGTACGGGTGGTATTCGCTGTGAGATTCTTTCGAGTCTCATGAAAAATCGAGGATTTAAAGAGGTCTATCAGATTGATGGTGGCATCGTTAAATACGGCGAAACGTATGGCGACGATGGCTTATGGGAGGGTAGTCTCCATGTATTTGACGACCGTATGAAAGTCGATTTTAGTGATCATGCGAAGGTTATTGGTGAGTGTACGCACTGTAAGGGTCCAACGAATAACTTCGAAAATTGCGCCTTTGCAAATTGCAACGATCTTGTGCTGATTTGTCTGTTCTGTAAGCAGAATCCGGATCTTTTGTATCATACAGAGGAATGCAAAGAGCGCGCCAAAATCGGCGCGATGGCTGGAGCCTAATAAAAATGCCGGAGATAGTTCCGGCATTTTTGGTTGGTTTCTTGATTACTCTTCACGTCGTTCGACGACAATCGTACATTTTGTGACGAGCGCAGCAATAGCGCCGATAGCTGCCCAAATAGGCACAAGTACAGCTCCGATAACACCTACTGTTACAGGGAACTCAATCAACGTTTTTCCGTCGGCATCCTTAATGATGACGCGGCGGATGTTGCCTTCGTTAATGAGTGATTTTACTTTTGCGAGCAGTTCGTCGCCGTTGACGCTGAACTCTTCGGTGGTCTTTTTTGTATCCGTCATAGTGGTTTTAGTATAGCCGATGACGGTATAATAGAAAACAATGAATAAAAAGCTCGAAGCCAAGCTAAAGACGCTTCCTCGATCCAGCGGCGTTTATTTTCATAAATCGTCCAGTGGAGAGATTATTTATGTTGGCAAGGCAGCTGTACTGAAAAACCGAGTGCGTCAGTATTTTCAAAGTACACGCGACATGGATATTAAAACGCGTGCGCTTGTTGCCGAGATCGACGATACGGATTGGGTCGAGACCGAAAGCGAAATCGATGCGCTGTTTCTAGAAAGCGAAATGGTCAAGCGCTATATGCCGCGCTACAATATTTTGCTCCGTGACGATAAGTCCCAAACGTTCATTCGTATCGATATGAAAAGCCCATGGCCGTATGTATGTTTTACGCGCAACCCGGCCGATGATGGTGCGGAATATTTCGGTCCGTATTATAACGGGTTTGCCGTTAAAAAAGCGCTTCGTTATCTGCGAAAAGTCTTCCCATACTACACGAAACCTCCGCGGGATAATATGCGTCCTGATCTGGATGTTCATATTGGCCTTAGCCCCAAGCCAGGCACAACGAGCGAAGAATACAAGGCGAACCTGCGAAAGCTCATTAAGTACATGGAGGGCGGCCGCAAGGCAATCACAACGGAGCTCGAACGAGATATGAAAACGGCGGCCAGGCTGCAGGATTTTGAGACGGCGGCAATCCTCCGGAACAAGCTGAATGATCTTAAAGAATTGCAGCGCCGGATTATGTTCGGCGATAAAGAATTCTTGAATATTAGTAAGGACAAAGCCTTGAGTGATCTTCGAGACCTGCTTGGCCTGGAGAAATTACCCGTACGCATTGAAGGTTACGACATTTCGCATATGAGCGGTACGAATGTGGTTGCGAGTATGGTGGTATTTACAAACGGGGTTAGTGATCGTGCCAATTACCGCAAGTTTAAAGCAAAAATCGAACAAAACGATGATTACTACAATATGCGAGAGACGTTATGGCGGCGCACTAGCGAAAAAAATATGAAAGCCTGGGGCGTGCCTGACCTTATTCTAATTGACGGTGGAAAAGGCCAGTTAGATGCAGCCCTAAAGGCCCTTGAAGAACGCGAGCTAAATATTCCGACTATCAGCATTGCCAAGCGCGAAGAAGAGATTATTGTACACAAGGCACGTTCAAATGTTGCATCTGAAAAACTCTCTCAATTAATGCGCGAACCGGCCGAGGGAGTAAGTGTTACGGCATCGGGCGAGTACTATATCGTTAATCTTCATGCGGGTCAAATGAACGCTTCTTCGCACTCTAAAAACCTTCGTGGCTCGTCGATTGTTTCAAGGTATACTGACGTGACCAAATTATTCCAGCGCATCCGGGACGAGTCGCATCGTTTTGCTGTGAGCTACCACACCGTTTTAAAACGCCAAAAGGCGACTGCGAGCAGTCTTGAAGATATTCCGGGTATCGGTCCCACGACGCGCAAAAAACTCATAAAGACCTTCGGAAGTCTGCGTGGTGTTCAAGCGGCTACCCAGGAGCAGCTCGTGCAAGCGGTCGGGCAGGCGCGCGCCGAAGTCCTTAGCAAGTATTTGCCGCGTTAATAACGCCTATGCTATAGTGACGGAAAAGGATTACTGAAAAAATGGGCATCTTCGGTAAAAAACAAGACGGACGGCGCGGCTTTACGATCGTAGAAATTATGGTCGTTGTTTCGGTAATCGGTATCCTTGCCGGTATCGTTACCGTGGCTTACCCTATGTATCAACGAACGGCACGCAATAATGA
>DASUVJ010000067.1:0-2206 GCA_036378995.1 Saccharimonadales bacterium (SeqCode) | reverse complement strand
CACATCTCCGGTATTCGCTTTTGCGAGTGTGCTTAAAATGCGAACGGTCGTTGTTTTACCAGCGCCATTTGGACCGAGTACAGCAAAGATTGAACCTTTTTTAACACTTAGACTAATATCATTTAAAATTGTTTTTTTACCGTAAAGCTTGGATATGCCACGGGCTTCAATTGCGAGGCTGTCTGTCATTTTTTATCTCCCTTTTTGACTATCATGAGAGCCGTTTCTACCAGGTTGTTGCTAAATCGCTCTAAATCAGCGCTTGGTCTGAGTGGCAGGAGCGCCAAGAAATTATCTCGTGCGGCATCGATAATGAGCGCGGCGTGCTCGACATCAAATTCACCGAATTCACCGCTCTTTTGGCCAGCATACATAATATCCTCGAGAAGCTTGGTTGCAGGATCAGCCTGAGGCTCGTCTTCATCGCCTGCCATGTAGGTAATGCGGCCGTCGGCGTCACGTGAATTGAACGAGATCTCAACGATGGCTGGAAAACGCTTTGGGTGCGTTCCCATGTGAGCTAGATCCGCCTCGATTGCAACGCGCAGCTTATCTGTTGCTGTTGATACGGCATCGATTGCTGCTTGCGCGTGTTGGAGGCGGTCAATAGATATGGTCGTGAGAACTTCATAGAGAAGCTCTTTTTTGTCTTTAAAGTGATAAGAGATCAGACTTGGACTGATTTTCGCGTGCTTTGCAATGCGATTAAACGAGAGATTGATATATCCGTAATCAGCCAAAACCTCAATCGTCGCTTCGACGATCTGGGCGCGACGAGCTTGCTCGATGAAACTTCTCGCAGGCGTTTGCTGGTCACTTGAGTTATTTTTTGAATGCATGACCAAAATATAGCACGTATATTCAAAATATACAAACATTTGGTTGCCAGTACCTTCAAATAGAGATACTATAAAAACACCTATTAGACCATAAAGCGGAGTGGTTAATGACAAAAACTGATTTATCTGAAAAATCTGACGTTCTAGACGAGGGGCCATTCTATCATGGAACGAAGGCTGATTTAAAAGTCGGCGATTTACTAACGGCAGGTTTTAAATCTAACTACCGCCCTGAGGTTACGATGAATCACATTTATTTTACTGCCCTTCCGAATGGTGCCGGCCTTGCGGCGGAGTTATCCCGGGGTAATGGTAAGCCGCGTGTTTATATGGTTGAGCCAGTTGGTGAGTTCGAAAACGACCCTAACGTGACTGATAAAAAGTTCCCGGGCAACCCAACCCGCTCGTATCGTAGCGCTGAACCTCTTAAAATTACCGGTGAAGTTACGGATTGGGAAAGGCTTACGCCTGAGCAGCTTCAGGGCTGGCGCGACAGGCTTGCAAACATTAAAGGAGACATCGTAAACTAGCCTCTCTTTGGCTTTTTTGCACATGATTAAAGACTCTAAAATAAACTTTACATACACTATGTGTAGGACTATACTTTGGTTACTATGAAGAATCTACAAGCCGCATCTGCAGTATTAATGGTCCGTCCAATTAGTTTTAGCTTTAACGAACAGACCGCAGTGACTAATACCTTTCAAAACCGTCCAGAAGAAAGCGCCGGAGAGCTTCATCTAAAAGCTAATCGAGAATTCGACGCTATGATTGCTAAACTTAGGGGTCACGGTGTGCATGTAACCGTATTCGAGGACACCGATACCAAGCGCAAGCCAGATGCAGTCTTCCCTAACAACTGGTTCAGTGCTTGGCCTGACGGCAAAGTTTATCTTTATCCAATGGCAACAGAAAGCCGGCGAATTGAGCGGAGTTACGATGCGCTCCAAGATATCTCGGAAGATTTTGTTGTTAAGCAAATTACTGACCTGAGTGGTGTTGAAGAATATGATCTTGCTCTTGAGAGTACTGGTGTGATGATCTTCGACCACATTAACAAAGTCGTGTATGGCTGCATTTCACCGCGTTGTGATGCCGGCTTGTTTACTGCACATGCCAACGAACTTGGGTACAAGCCTGTTCTTTTTCACTCATACGGGACCGATGGAACGGCTGTTTATCATACGAACGTTATGATGGGGCTTCAGACGACGACGGCTGTTATTTGTGCCGAATCAATCACGGACGAAACAGAGCGAAATATGGTTTTGAACACCTTAAAGGAAACGGGTCATGAAGTCGTCGAGATCACTCAGGCGCAGATGTCGAATTTCTGTGGGAATGTTTTGGAGCTCCAGAACGGTGAC
>DASUVJ010000066.1:0-4161 GCA_036378995.1 Saccharimonadales bacterium (SeqCode) | reverse complement strand
TCAACGAACGCCGCATCATCTGCCGAGTCATCACGAATACCATGGTCAAAATGCGCAACGACAAGATTATGCGTTTTGTCACGAAACAGCATATCCAGCAACACAACCGAATCGATTCCGCCGCTTACCGCAACTACGTATTTTTTTCTTGTATTCACTTGGCTATGCTCCCGACGGTGGCGTTTCGTTACAGCTGGTTATATTAGTCAGAGTATACGAATGTTTGTAATAATCGTTCGCCGCGTTGTATCCCCCGGACGTTCCGCCGATGTAGCTATGATTACACACATAAAACTGATTGGCATGCCCTAGGTCGGTTTCGCGCAGGCCCAATCGCCTGTACATGGCGCCGGCGTTCTGAATGACTGTCGGTGACATATTCCATGCCGACACGACATAGCTCGTGCCATCACTTACATACATATAGCAGCCTCTATATCCTTCCGCACCCTTCTCGTCACCGTTACTTTGCGGCAGTGTCGTGCCTAGTCCTGGTACCCAATCTTCGGTCTTAGTGCCAATGTGGCAGTTCTTATCAGTACGAGCCGTGGCCGTACCCCAGTCTATATTTAGTGCCGAACCCGTGACCGGATACGATCCATTTTGCGCAGCATATGCCTCAATTAAGTTACGCACGTTCGAGATATCGCTTTGCATTTTCGCCTGCTTCGCGCGTGTCTGCACACCGTTATAGGCGACGACCGTGATAGACGCTAAAATGCCGATCACAACAATCACGATCAGTAGTTCTACGATCGTAAATCCCCGTTGTAGCATTGCCCACGCTTTCATATACTTTTATTTAACCAGAGCCGAGCCATCTCGGGAAGCTACAAATAACGCGTACTGCCAAACGGCACCTTCTGTTTGACGTAAATTCCCGTGCCCAGAGTATCTGCCGCGTGGATTGTGCGGTCACCAAAGCGCTTGTTTATCTCGTCAATCGCATCGGTCACGTGTTGTTCGCGGGCGAGCTGATCACCGAAGAGGCTAAGCTGGTCGTTGTTATTCTCCTCTAATTCGTAGCAGGTAATCCCTATCTTTGTAATGTCATCTGGCGCCTCGGCGAACAACATGGCCGCCTGCGCGTAGATGGCTTGGTTACTAAAAAAGGGCAGGGGACACATGCGACGGCGATGCCAATAGCCGCGCTCACGAGATTTTGCAAACACTAAAATTCCCCGAGCCGCCCTATCCTGCGACCGCATTCTATGCCCGACCGATTCGCACAAATGATGCAACCGCTGCAGTATTTGCGTGCGCGACAAATCAAATGCCTCTAGCACATATTGCCGCCCCACTGTTTTTACGTCGTGCGATACGTCGTCAACCTCCCAACCGCGCAGCCGCTGATGCCAATAAATACCGTTGATACTTTTAAATACCATCTTTTGCAGTGTCACCGGATCGGCATCTAAAAACTCGATCGGCGTGTAGATTCCTACTTTATTCAGCCGAGCCTCGTTACGGCCGGCAATTCCTGTAAGGTCAGTTAGCTTTAGTGTCGCCATAACATCGCGCAGATTCGTATGGTCAATCACGTCCAGGCCGTCCGGCTTATGCAAGCCCGCGGCCGTCTTGGCTAAAAAGCGGTTCGGCGCAATCCCGACATTGCAGCGCATCCAGTTCCCAACTTCCTCCTTTAGCGCCCGCTTCAGTTCGTAGCCAATATCCACCATGTCGCGGTCACGTACATCTTGGGTAGTCTGATGAAAATCAATGATCCCCTCATCGATACTTTTCATCGTAATATGCGCCGAATATCGCTTCATGATTTCCATGAGCTTTCGGTAGACATAGCGGTATTTTGGCGGGTCGCTTTCTAGCGCCACTAAATCGGGTGCGAGCTTGCGCGCTTCTTTGACACTCATGCCAAGCGTAATACCAAGCGTCTTCGCCTCATAACTGGCCGTCACGATCATGGTGTGTTCGGTGCGGCGGTTAACAATGACGACAGGGCGGTAACGCAACATCGGCCGGGCTTGTTGTTCGACCGTTGCAAAGCACGAGTTAAGATCGATGTGCATGACCAGCGGCCGCTCAGGATTATAATTACTGTTCATAGTGATCCATCTCCCGGGTCAAATGCCACGTTAAACGCTCGCTATCAAATTCCAGCCGGTAATCCGTGCCCCCATCAGTCACATCAAAAATGTGCATCGTCCTAAGGCCCTTGTTGTCCGGGTGTCTCAAGCCGATCTCTTTAATCTGGATTTCCCGTCCATTGGGCCGACGAAAGCGGTGAGGATGGCAGGGGTTTAGTCCGCCCCCAAAACTGGCAATTACTTCTACGCGTTCGTTCAAAAAGAGTTCGTCATTCATATCAAAAATCCTCTAAGAGTTTATTAGAGAAACGTTTCAATGATATATCACCCGTCTGTTTGCCCGTTTCTATGCAGACATCCGAAGGCGATTGAATGACCTGACGCGAGGGACGCTTTGCTAATTAATTAGCCAGTGAGTATCGCGTGGTTGGTTATATTATACAACCTCTTGGCTCGAATAAAAACTCCAGCCGAAAGGTCCTACACCAACTGTGACGTCGTTGGCAGCGAGCGGCGTATCTTTGATAGATCCCCGCAGTCACGGTAGAGCATGTCATGGCAGCAGGAGTTCCTCCAGTTGGGTGTGCCAGTCCACCAGTAGCTTGCGACAGGCTTTGCCGAAGTGCTCGGCGGTGTACATCCGATTACTCCGGAAGAACGCGTCCAGCTCAGCGAGCGAAACGGTGCCGAGTACCGGCGACTTGGCTACTGTCGCGAAGACGTGGCCGGGAACATTTCGCCCCACGCCGATCCGATTGAGGTCGATCTGACCAGCCGGACGGCGGAAGCTACCCTGACTGTTCGAGACGGTTCCTTCCCGGCTCAGTACGTAGCCCTCGAAGGGCGACTTGGGCAGAGGCGGGGTCGGCTGCGCCACGATCGGCAAAGCCTCACCTTTCGCCAGGCGCACCAGTTCTTCCAGCGCGTCGGCGATCCGCCTCAACTCAACAACTCCCTGCTCGCGTGCTTCCGCGATGCGAAACAGGGGGTGACGTACAGTGGTCATTCGACCTCCAGGTTGATGTACAGGTGCTCAATATATAATTATAGCATAAATTATCTAATAAATCAATTCGGCAGAGGTCAAATTCGACGTATCTCGCCCGGAGCAAGCGGAAAAAGCCCCCGGTGATGACCGGCAGGCTGACCTCGGCGCACTGCCTCTAAAATCTGCAGCGTATCACCATGCGAAACCAGCAGGATAGTCGCACCGCCATACTCCTCATCCAACTGTTTAATAAGTTGAAGGCCACGCACCGCCACCAGGTCAGCGGGCTCTACACCCATATATTCCGCGGTACTATCACGCCGATCGCGCTCCCATACCGACTTGTAGTTATCAGTGGACTTACCGTCAAGTTCGCCAAAAAACCGTTCGCCCAACTCCAAAGCACATCGTACTGCACGAGCTCCAAGTCGCTGCTCGGCCAATACCGCTGACTCAAACGCGCGTGAGAAAGGGGAGGCGATAATGAGGGTATCCGACGATAAATCCGACCGGTCAATCGAAGCCTCTACTTCATCTCGCCCGCCTTCCGTCAGGCCATATTCCGGATCAGTACCCGCCTCCAGGGAACTGACAATGATCCCCTGCTCCATTGCCCTGCTCGTCCCATGCCGCATGCCGTAGTAGCGGTTGGTCGAGGGTAAAACACTCTCGATGCCTTCGTACGCTCGTCTTGCCATTACTTGATCGTTATGCCCAGTTCATGCGCCAAATACGGAGCAGCGGAGGCGAGCTGAACCTGATCGATCGTGCTGCCTTTTAGCGAGCTCCAACCGGACAATTCGTACAGCTCCGAAGTTCTAAAGTCGACATTTTTGCATTTTGCCTGCGCGAATGCCACCCTCTCGAGCGTGCAAGATTCAAACGATACGTCGTGTAGCTGCGCCCCGATAAAATCTGCCTCAATCAAGGTACAGTCAATAAACACCACTCGGCGCAAATCCCCTGCCCTAAAGTTCGCCATGTCAAGCTTACAGCCACGAAATGTCACGTCGTGAAGGCTAGTGGTGTTAAAATCCGTTCCACCAAGCCGGCAGTTGGCAAATTCGGCGCGGTTCAGCCCTCCGCTCGATATATTCGCACCCGAGAAATCACTGCCCTTAAAAACAG
>DASUVJ010000065.1:0-5402 GCA_036378995.1 Saccharimonadales bacterium (SeqCode) | reverse complement strand
GGTATGCTCGGCTTATTATCGCTGTACTGGATTACGAGCAGCATGATTGCGCTAGTCGTCGTGACATTGCCGGGAATGTATCCGATGCAAGCGGTAAAAACATCAGGCGATCTTGTAGTGGGTCGGCGAGTACGCGTTTTGCTTCGATTTTTGTGGGTGTGCCTCGTAACGATTCTCGTCTGGGCGATTATTATGATCCCGATTATTCTGCTGGACTCCTGGCTTAAATCAGTTTGGCCAGCTATTGAATGGTTGCCAATCGTACCTGTCGCGCTACTCGCCATGGGATCGGTGACGGTAGTATGGATGGCCTCATATGTGTACATGCTGTACAGAAAGATTGTCGACGATGACGCATCCCCAGCCTGAGTCGCGCGCCAAGGAGCTGCGTGATCTCCTCGCGAAGTATAGCTACGAATATCATGTTTTAGACGCACCGTCGGTCGAAGACGCTGTCTATGATAGTCTTTTTGGAGAGCTCAAAAAAATCGAAGCAGAGTATCCAGAGCTTATTACTCCAGACAGCCCAACGCAGCGTGTTGGTAACGAACTGCTCGGAGGGTTTCAAAAGGTAAAACACTCCAGCCGAATGTTGAGTCTTAATGATGTGTTTGATCGCGCAGACATTGAAGCATGGGTTAAACGCATGGACAAACAACTGCCTGGCCGAACTCACGAATTTTTTGCGGATATCAAAATGGACGGGCTTGCCTGCGCACTTATTTATGAAGATGGCTTATTTACGCAGGCAGTGACGCGAGGCGATAGCTTCATAGGCGAAGACGTGACTTCAAATGTCAGGACGATCAAAAACGTGCCGCTTCGTCTTCGCGAAGAAAAAGGTTTTGAAACGTTTTTGCGGGGAAGAACGGAGATTCGCGGCGAGATTGTCATGCTCAAAGACGACTTCAATCGACTTAACCAAAAACGAAAAGCGGCAGGAGAACCGGAATTTGCAAATCCCCGCAACTTGGCGGCAGGTACGATTCGTCAACTAGATCCTAAATTGGTAGCTGCTCGCCCGCTGCATTTTCGGGCGTATGATTTGCTGCGTGATAACCCTGAAGATGTTCCGACCAATATGGCGGCCTATGAAACGCTTACTGCTTTAGGTGTAACGCGTAATAAGCAGGCGAGCGTCTTTACGAATCTTGGCGACGTTATGGCGTTTGTTGATGAATGGGATAAAAAGCGTAACGATCTGCCATTTAACACCGATGGGCTTGTTATAAAAGTAAATGATCGTGCGCAGTTCCGCGAACTTGGCGTCGTGGGTAAGCAGCCGCGTGCTGCGGTTGCCTATAAGTATGCGGCAGAGCAAGCCACGACAATCGTAAAAGATATTGTCATTAGTATTGGCCGTACCGGAGCCGCAACGCCAGTAGCGGTATTTGATCCGGTGGTCGTAGCAGGAACAACCGTTCAGCACGCAAGTCTTCATAATGCCGACGAGATCGCCCGTAAAGATATTCGTGTTGGAGATACGGTCATTATCTTCAAGGCAGGCGACATTATTCCTCAGGTGCAAAGTGTCGTGACCGAACTGCGCCCAAAGGGCACCAAAGCCTTCGACTACGAAGAAATTCTTGCCGAGCAATATCCCGAACTTGAATTTGAGCGACCCGAGGGTGAGGCGGTTTATAGGGTAAAGGGTGCGTCCGGACCGCTACTGTTAAAGCGCGCACTGCAGCACTTTGCGTCAAAAGGCGCACTTGATATCGACACGCTTGGCGAAAAGAATGTCGTCGCTCTCGTAGATGCAGGCTTAGTCAAGGACCTGGCGGATGTATACACTCTCACCAAAGAACAGCTGCTTGAGCTGGAGCGTTTTGCAGAAATATCAGCGTCTAAGTTAATCTCAGCCATCCAAGAAAAAAAGCAGCCGCCGCTTGAGCGTTTTATTTACGGTTTGGGAATTCGTCATGTCGGAGCGCAGACGGCGGTGGATCTGGCGCGAACATTCGGCTCGCTGGAAGTGGTCAAGAGCGCTACGCTTGATGAGTTTCAGGCGGTAGAAGGCATCGGTACGGTAGTCGCAGAAAGTCTGACTGCCTGGTTTGCAGATTCAGACAACCAAGCATTGCTTGAGAAGTTCAAGGAGCTCGGCGTACAGCCGTATCTTGCAATTACTGGTGGAAAATTAGATGGTCAGAACTTCGTCGTTACAGGAACGCTTGAGAGCATGTCTCGTGACGAGGCGGCGGATAAGATCCGCGCACTTGGCGGGACATTCCAGACAGCTGTCGCCAAGGACACTAACTACCTGATTGCAGGTGGTAAAGTTGGCGCAAGCAAGCTGGCAAAAGCCGAGAAGTACGGCACAAAAGTCATCGACGAGAAGGCATTCCTGGAGATCATAAAGTAATGAATGAATTCGCCGATATGCCCTATATCGAGGCGGGCGAATACGAACATTACAAAGGCAAGCGCTACGAAGTACTCGGTGTCGGCAGACATACGGAACAGGACGAGTACTTTGTCGTTTATACGCCGCTTTATGAGCACGCAGGCCAACCTGATATTTGGATGCGACCCTACGAAATGTTTGTTGAAACAATTACTGATAAAGAGGGAAGGGTCGTTCCTAGATTTAAAAAAGTATAAGCTGAAGCGGTGTGATCCCGGTCACAGCGCTTATGGTATAGTGGGAAAATGAAATATCTAAAAACTGATAAAATGTACTGCTTCTCACCTCCAGTGATGATTGCAACATTCGCAATAGAAATAGCACTCGCCGTCTATACGATTTGGCGATATAAACTAACGCCGGTAACTCGTCTTGCTGCTCTTATTTTGGTGGGACTCGCGACATTTCAGTTGGCAGAATACAATGTTTGCGAAGGTGCGTGGGGTGTTGATAGTCTGACATGGGCGAAGATTGGATACGTTGCAATTACACTCTTGCCGCCACTCGGCGTACATCTCGCGACAAAGCTTGCCGGCCAGTCGCAGCCGCTGCTCGTTGGTGCCGGCTATCTTTCGGGCGCGCTATTTTCATTGTTCTTTCTGTTTGTCGGTAACGGCATCGAGAGCCAGCAGTGTCTCGGTAACTACGTCATCTTTAAGACCGCTCCATGGTCCATCATTCCGTACACGATTTATTACTACGGCTGGCTGTTCTTAACAGTTGGTTATGCATGGAAAGCCGCAAAGGCTATGAAGAAAGAGTCAAAGCGAACAGCTCTTTATGCTCTTGCAGTTGGCTATCTTGCATTTATCGTACCAACGACTGCGGCGAATATCGTCGATCCGTCAACAATTGCAGGCATCCCTTCGATTATGTGCGGATTTGCAGTACTGCTTGCTCTTTCCTTGGCGCTCGTTGTACTTCCTAATTATTTTAAAAACGAGAAAAAATAGAACCGTGTCACGCGCTCAATAAGCGTATAATCAAAGCAGAATAAACGGAGGAATCGGATGAGCAAAGTCGGAAGTGTTGTCGCGAAGGATTTATCTGTCGAAAAATCCAAAAAGCAGATTCTGAATGCGGTCAGCTTTTCTCTCCAGCCGGGCAAGCTCATTGGACTCATCGGTCCGAGCGGCTCCGGAAAGACCACTCTTATGCGGAGTATTGTGGGCGTCCAAAAACTCACTTCCGGCTCGCTCGAAGTCCTCAGCCGGCCGTCCGGTTCGCGGCAACTTCGGTCACGGATAGGATACGTTACGCAGTCTCCTGCAATTTATGACGATCTGACAGTCATTCAAAACCTGATGTATTTCAAGGTGCTCGTTAATGCCAATAAGAAGAAGGTTGAAGAAGTGCTTCGCATTGTGCGGCTCGATGAGCAAAAAGATCAACTGGCCAGTTCTTTGTCGGGTGGGCAGCGTGCAAGAGTGTCGCTGGCGGTGGCACTGCTTGGTGATCCGGATATTCTGGTGCTTGATGAGCCTACGGTCGGGCTAGACCCGCTGCTGAGGAAAGAGCTCTGGGATGTATTTTCGTCCTTGGCGGCGAAGGGCAAAACAGTTATTGTCTCTAGTCATGTTATGGACGAAGCCGAGCGCTGCGACGAATTGTTACTTCTTCGTGACGGTAGGCTTTTGTGGCATGGTGCGCTTGATGAACTTTTGAAAACGACAAAAACATCCAATATCGAGGCAGCATTTATAGTCATGATTAAGAAAGAGGAGAAGGTCTGATGTATCATGTACGAGCGACGTTTGGAACGGCAGCACGCATTATGCGGCAGCTTTCGCATGATCACCGGACAATTGCATTGATATTCGTTGTTCCGTGCCTACTGTTGGCTTTGCTTCACTGGCTGTTCGAAGGTTCGGAAAAAACATTTACCGCCATCGCGCCCGCTCTTCTTGGTGTATTTCCATTTGTCTTGATGTTTATTATTACATCCATCACGACACTACGCGAAAGAGTGAATGGGACGATGGAGCGCCTGATGGCTTCGCCGCTTGGTAAGATGGATTTTATTCTGGGATATATGCTGGCTTTTGGCCTTTTGGCCGCAATCCAGGCGACGCTTGCTGGTCTGCTGCTTCTCTATATATTTGATATTTCAATTGCAGGACCTGAATGGTTTTTGATAGTAGCCGCAGTAGCTGGAGCTTTGCTCGGTACGGCGCTGGGGTTATTCGTTAGCGCATTTGCTAAAACGGAGTTTCAAGCCGTCCAGTTTATGCCGGCATTCGTTATGCCGCAGGTACTTATTAGCGGATTGTTTATGCCGCTTACAGCAATGCCCGATGTTCTAGAGGCGATTGCGTACGCGCTGCCGCTTACCTATGTTATTGATGCGCTTAATGAGATTACACAACATGCCGATATTACTTATAACGCATGGCGTGATCTAGTAATTGTCGTAGCATGTATTGTGGCGGCAATTGTACTGGGCGCACTGACGCTTAGACGCCGGAGCTAGCGTCTTCTTTGGAGATCATTGAGACTTCGGTTAAGATAAAGATATGCAAGTAGCAAAACGCAGGGTAAAAAGAATCGCAACTGCCATTATTGGTGGTATTGTTTTGATCGTGGGAATTATTACTATTCCGTATCCTGGCCCAGGTTGGCTAACGGTATTCGCAGGACTGGCTATTCTAGCAACAGAGTTTCCCTGGGCGGAACGCATACTGGCGCGCGCTCGTGGTTATTATGACCGATGGCAAGAGTGGCTGAAACGGCAGAATATGTGGGTGCGTGCGGTCTTCTTTATTCTTACGAGCATCGTGGTTGTGGTAACGGTATGGCTAGTAAACGGATTTGGAATTATTACAGGAGTATTGGGAATTGACGCACCGTGGCTTCGTTCTCCGATTTTTGGATAATTATGGATACTAACAAGTTACCAGTCTTTATTACCGGCAATCAACATAAAGCAGATTACTTGGCTAAAATGCTGGGCATACATCTTGATCACCATAAGGTTGATTTGGACGAAATCCAATCA
>DASUVJ010000064.1:0-2375 GCA_036378995.1 Saccharimonadales bacterium (SeqCode) | reverse complement strand
ACCCAAAATAGCATCGTCTCAATTCCACCAAGCAGAACGCCAGTCGAGACAGCCGCACCGAATGCAATCGCCGCGATTGCAACGGGAAGCAGCTGCAAAACAACGAGAAACCCGATAAGTAACGATGAAAGTAGCGGAGCGCTCCCGTTATATAGTCCGTCGCGCAACTTTGGCTTTCGGCCGGACATAATCGCACGGAGCAGCCATACGGTTGTTAGCCACACCATCAGCCCTAATATTCCGGCAAAAATCTTTTGTGCATCTGTCGGCGTCTGGTTGAACGCTCCGACCATACCGGTAGCAAGCAAAACTCCCGCCTGCCCTACTTTACCAAGGTCACCCTGCAAAATACCGTCATTCGCATCTTTGACAGAATCACTTAGCTCGACATATGTATCCTGCGATGCAAACCCGACAAGAGCTGCCGTAAGTACCGCATATGTTAGTGCTAATAATAGAAACAGTCGCTTATTAGTCCAGAGCATTTTTCGTACCTGGTTCGTAAATGCCCAGTAACCAGGTAGGCGTAGCGGCCGAACATAGTCCCGACGATAGGTACGCCTAAAACTCCTATGTGGTCGACGGGTCAAAAAATTATTAATGCGCAGACGTATCTTTGCAAAAACATTTTTAGGCTCCGATACCCCTGTTTTTTTACTTGGCTGTTTTTTGGTCGTTTTTGTTGGCGTTTTCTTCTTAGTAGCGGGCATAATAAAGGACTCGATTAGAATTTATTTGCGTTCTCGCGCAGGCGTTTGATACGAGCTTCGAGCGGCGGATGCGTGCTGAAAATATTACTGAAGAATCCTGACTTTAAAGGATTCGCAAAGAAAAGATGCGCTGTTGAACTACTTTGTCGCTGCATTGGGCGTGAGTGTGCAGCAAGCTTTTCAAGCGCGCTCGCCAGCCCCTCCGAGTCACGCGTCGTTAATGCACCGGTTGCATCGGCAAGATACTCACGCTGACGACTGATCGCCATTTGAATCAAAGCAGCGATAATCGGCGCAAGAATAATCAGGATTATCCCCACGACCAGCATGATCGGATTAACGTTCTCCCTGCGATCATCGCCACCGAAGAAGAACATGTGCATAGCGATATCTGACAAAATACCGATAGCACTCACTAAACCAAAAGCGATCATACTCACCCGAATATCATAGTTACGAACATGTCCCATCTCGTGAGCCATTACAGCCTCCAGCTCGCGGTCGCTCATAATGTCCATGATTCCCGTAGTTGCCGCGACAACCGCATGCTTAGGGTCGCGCCCCGTTGCAAAGGCATTCGGCGCAGGATCATCAATCATGTACACCTTGGGCATAGGCATTCCTGTCGCTATCGAAAGATTTTCGACTATACGGTACAGCCGCGGATTATCACTTTTTCGGATCTCTTTTGCTCCGGTAGTCATAATCGCTAGCTTGCTTGCCAAAAAGTACTGAATGAGGGCATATACCGCAGCACCGCCAATAACCCAACCAGCGATAGAGCTGTTGCCATACATGACATAACTGACCGCCCAGCCAATGGCGCCGACAGCCGCGATAAACACGGCCATAATAATGACCGTGTTCCGTTTATTAGCCGCAATTGCACTGTACATTCAAACGTCCTAGAATTTTACTTCGACAGGTTCCTGAACCTTTGCAGGATCGTCGATCTCAAAGAATTCGCGCTGTTTAAAGCCCAGCATACCGGCAAACAGATTGTTTGGGAAAATCTGGATCTTAGTGTTTAGCTCACGCACACCACCGTTATAAAAACGACGGGCAGCCTGGATTTTATCTTCAGTGTCAACGAGTTCCTGTTGAAGTTGAATGAAGTTTTGGTTTGCTTTTAGATCCGGGTAGCTTTCAGCAACCGCAAAAAGGCTCTTCAGAGTGTCCTCGAACTGGTTCTCGGCTTTCGCCGTCTCTTGAACGCTCTGCGCATTTAGAGCATTTGCACGGGCTTCGGTAACTTTTTCGAATACGCCAGATTCGTGAGCAGCGTACCCCTTGACGCTATTGACAAGGTTTGGAATCAGGTCAAGACGACGCTTTAGCTGAATCGTAATATCGCTCCACGCCTCATCAACACGCATCTTTAATGTTACAAGCGAGTTGTACGTTACCCAGATGATAATTCCAAGCAGAATTACGACACCCAGCACAATCCACAGCCATAGTAAGTCCATTATTTTAGTCCCCTTCGTCTAGAAATTTTATAGGTTCATTATAGCATTTTGACACTAAAAAATCGACACGAATGTCGATTTTAAAGTGATGATTTCTGGTGCGCAGAGCGGGACTTGAACCCGCACGACCGTAATGGCCAAGAGATTTTAAGTCTCTCGTGTCTACCAATTCCACCATCCGCGCTTACAAAGCAGT
>DASUVJ010000063.1:0-24924 GCA_036378995.1 Saccharimonadales bacterium (SeqCode) | reverse complement strand
GACCGATTTCTTCCCAAAACTTCACGGGTGATAGCCGTTAACTCCCTGTTACGAGAGGCGTTTTCTTTATTTTACCCTGTTTTTTCTACAACTTCAACAAGATTACGAAGCAACTACGCAAATAAGCCTTCACCGAACTTCAAATAAACAAGCATAGCTAGCAGTACGATCCATGTCGCCGTTAGGATCTTGCCGTAGTCGTTTTTAATGAATAACTGCACTTTTTTATTCATGCGAGCAGGTAATTTATACATGTTCTCGCTAAACGTATAGTGAGTAATATTTGCGAACAAGATGGTCGTGACGAATGTAACGATCAAACACCACGGACACAGTACCTCGATGACATAGACGCTTTGAAAGAACAACCAGTACGCAAAAATCGCACCAAGACCATAGCAAATATTGGCCGCAGTCCAATACCAACGCGGCAATTTTGCCCCGGCAAGGCCGACGACAGCAGTCGTAATAACAACAGAGTAGCCCATTAAGCCGATAAACATATTAGGAAACCCGAACACACTCGCCTGCCATGTTTTCATAACTTCGGAACAGTTCAAAACAAGATTAATCGTACAACTAAGGACTGCGTTCGAGTCTTTTAGTAAATGAAACTCCTCGACAGCCAATACGAAACTGGCGCCAAGACCCGCAATGCCAAAAGCAAGCATCGTGCCAAAGATCCATTTACGCCGGTGCTCTGCTGTTTTATTTAGTTTGGAGAAAATATTAAACATAGTATGAAACTTCACTGATCGTCGGAAGCGGTCGTCCGCGCCACAAGTTTTGCAGCGCACCGTCATCGCTACACGCAATAACGCTCGGATATTCAACGATATCGTAAACTCGACAGAATGCCGCGCCGTCAGCCGTATCCGGATCCATTGTCTCTAGATCATGGCCGGTTTGGCGCTTAAAATCGCGAAGATAATCGGAAACTTCTCTTGCGTGATCACTTTCGTCTTTATAAATAACCGTTATCTTCACGCCGCCCCCTTGTTACTTCTTTCGTCGCTGCTGTAGAATTTCTTCAAATTCATTCAGTGTTTTGAATTCGTGGTATACGCTCGCAAAACGCACATATGCCACTTCGTTACGTTCGGCTAATTCGTCAAGAACAAGATCACCAATCTGGCGTGAAGTAATTTCCGACTCTCCAAGGTCATAGAGTGCCTCTTCGACGTTGTTAACGATTTCTTCAACCTCTACCTCAGAAGAAAAAAACTTCCCGACCGAACGCTTTATTGCAGTGGCGAGTTTTTCGCGGTCAAACAGTTCGCGAGTGGCATCCTTTTTAACGACGGCGAGATTTGGGCGTTCAATTCGCTCATAAGTAGTAAAACGATGTTTTCCGTCGAGCGATTCGCGACGACGGCGAATCGTCGCGCCATCGGCAGACTCGCGCGATTCGATCACGCGACTGTCACCGATCTTGTGTTTTGAGTTCATTGTGTGTCCTATTCGTCTGATTGCTTATTCTTTTTGCGGCGACGCAGGAATGCAGGAGTGTCTGATTCGTCTTCTTCTGGCTGAGTTCCCCAGATGTCGTGAGTCGGCTCTTCTGCAAATGAAGCGGCCGCATTCGACTGATCAAGATCCATGTTGATCCCCTGGACTGCATCTTCGGCCGCTACTGGCGTAGGAGCCGCAGCAGGAGCGGTCGATGAAACGGGTGTTTCTAACTGAGCAGCCTGTTCGTGGAAGAACGCGCTATCAAAACCAGTCGCAATAACAGTAATGATAAGTTCGTCTTCGAGTTCAGGCTTAAGCGTCGCGCCAAAGATAATGTTTGCATCTGGCGAAACAGCGCTGGTAATAATCTCGGCAGCTTCCTGAATTTCACTCATGCTCATGTCATAACCACCGGTAACATTGAATAGTACACCCTTGGCGCCATCGATCGATACTTCGATGAGTGGCGATTCGATCGCCTGCTGAGCAGCTTGTGCGGCGCGGTCGTCACCACTGGCGCGGCCGATACCCATAAGCGCAGAGCCCGCGTTACTCATGATAGCCTTTACGTCGGCAAAGTCGAGGTTGATCAAACCGTGTTCGGTAATAAGTTCTGAAATACCTTGAACACCCTGACGAAGGACATCGTCAGCAATCTTGAACGTTTCAAGCAGCGGCGTGCGGCGATCAATCGTCTGAAGAAGACGATCGTTTGGAATCGTGATAAGTGTATCTACCGTGCGGCCAAGCTGTGCAATCGCCCATTCGGCATTCTGACGGCGCTTTTCGCCCTCAAAACTAAACGGCTTAGTTGCAACACCAACGACAAGAATCCCGAGCTCACGTGCAATCTCTGCAACGACATGACCTGCACCGCTACCAGTACCACCACCAGCACCGATGGTAACAAACACCATATCCGCGCCTTCAAGTGCATCGCGGATTTCGTCGCGCGATTCGTTAGCAGCCGCTTCGCCCGTTGAAGGATCGGCACCTGCGCCAAGTCCGTTAGTAGTATTGTGACCGAGATGAATCTTTACGTCGGCTTTTGAGTTATGAAGTGCCTGCGCATCGGTATTCATAGCAATGAACTGAACGCCACCAAGTCCGGCATCCTTCATTCGATTAACAGCAGAACCGCCGGCTCCACCGACGCCAACAACCTTAATACTGGCAAATGTTTGTATTTCGCTTGGTTTCACTTCAGGCATGTAATAAAGTCTCCCCGTATCTATTCTTATCTAGTATAGCATTTATTGATTAAAATCAAATTCACGCCTTAAATTTGTTGATGAATTTCGAAATAAATCCGCCCGCGCTTTGAATGGCAGCTTTGCCGCCCCCACCTACGGTCTTTGCGGAGTGATGCGGAGCGTGCTGCTGGCCACCTTGAGCGTCAGCTAGCATCAGGCCTACGACAGTAGCAAACTGTGGTTCTTCGATATTCTCGGCAACACCGCCATAACCAGACGATTTACCGACGCGGGCCGCGAGTTCAAGCTTTGCTTTTGCGTAATCGGCAATGCCTTTTAGCTTCGCCGTTCCACCCGTAAGCACGACACCGCTCGGCAGCTGGCCTGCTCGCCCTGCTTTTTTGAGCTCTTTATGGACCGCCTCAAAGATTTCGTCGAGGCGTGCTTCAACGATCTCATCAATATCAGATGAACTAAACGTATGCGTTTCTTTATCATGCTTTACAGTGACGTCCTCGGCCGCACTTCGTGCGACAGCAGCGGCGTGCGTGACCTTCACTTTTTCTGCGATTTCAGGGTCGGTTTTTAGTCCTATCGCAAGGTCATTCGTGATGTTCGCGCCACCGACAGGGATGACGGCCATGTACTGCAAATCGCCCTCTTCGAAGACTGCGACACTTGTTGTTGAACCGCCCAAGTCGACGACAGCGACACCGTTTTCAATTTGGTGTTCACCCAAAACAGCCTTGGATGCCGCCAATACGGCCGGAGTAATGGCATGTGGCGTTACTTTTGCCATTTCGGCTGATTTTTGCAGATTAGAAAGATGCGGAGCAAGCGCCGATACGACATTCGCATTAATCTCAAGACGAGTACCCGTCATACCAAGCGGGTCTTTAATATTATCCTGGCCATCCAGACGGTAACTGTGCGGGACAACTTCAAGAATCTCGCGGTTTGGCGGAACTTTGCCCATCGTCGCAACTTCTTCGATCCTATCGAGATCTTCGGGTACGATCTCGTGATCCATACCGCCGACCGCAATCATCCCGTCGGCTTTTGTGCTGATAATGTGCGATCCGTTGATACTGATCGAGGCGGAATCCACCTGATATCCACTCATGCGCTCGGCCTCACCAAGCGCGTCGTCAATAGCCTGGGCTGGGCCAGAAAGATTCGCCACTACCCCTTTTCGCATTCCTGTGTTTGGCGCCTGACCGACACCCACAATTGTTGGAGTGCCCGTCGTGCTGTCGATATGACCGACGACACAACGAACAGTAGTCGTCCCAATATCAATACCGACGGCATATCGAGATGTTTCTTGCATACGTTAGAGTATAACGCTTATGCAGTGTTTTGGCTAGAAGTCGCTTTCGCTAAAACGAGAAAAAGAATCGAGACGAATTCCCTTTACGTCATCGCCGCCCACTAAACGCGGCGGAACCATACCGGCTTTTCGCGCTATCAACTTTGACCCTAACTTTTCATGGAGCCAATGCATATCAGCTTGTGCCGTTTCATCTAAAAGCGCGAGTTCAAATCCAGCCATTTCATCATTTAAATCATAAAAAGTATAATCATCTGACCATAAGCCTTGGCCAACATTGGGCGCGAACTGATGAGGAATCGTAACGTCGCGAGTTTCCGCAGGTAAATACACACGATAGGAGATATCGTGATCTTGCCAGATGAGACCTCTTTCGTCATATAGCTCTTCCTCTTCCAGTCGGGCTATTACGATAGGATTACCGTCTTCGGCTACAAATACAAGTGGGTCGCCATACCCTTCTTTTTGCCATTCTCTCCGGACCTCTTCTTCCACGTGACGAGGCCAGCCCAAGTTTATATCGGCGTTTCGATCACGAAGACTCAACAACCGCTCCATCTCCAAGGCTGCAATTTCTTCAACAGTATAACGCTGCCCGTTTCGCTCAAAGTCCCTCATTATAGCTGCGTCAAAATTTCAGCGCCGTCTTCGGTAATCAGTACCGTATGCTCAAAATGCGCCGCGAGCGATCCGTCACGTGTCGAGATAGTCCACTCGTCTTCTTCGGTATAAATCTGCTCTTTGCCAAGCGTTGCCATTGGTTCGATGGCAATAGTATCACCGGGTTTTAAAAGAACACCCGTCCCTTTTCGTCCGTAGTTTGGCACTTCTGGAGGCATATGCATTTCAAGCCCCACGCCGTGTCCGACAAGTTCACGGATAATCCCAAGCTTGCCCTCTTTTAAAACTTTTTCGACAGCAGCACCGATATCACCTGTATATACAGGCCCCTTGATCGCGTCGATACCAGCGTACAGGCTGCGCTCCGTAAAATTAACCAGGTGCTTTACCGCCCCCGAAGGCTTGCCGCCGATTACCATGGTAAATGCGGCGTCTGTCTTCATACCTTTATACGTAATAACGAGGTCAAATCCCACTACGTCGCCGGGTTCAAATCGATATTCTGTCGGGATGCCGTGCACAATTTGGTCATTCGTGCTGATACAAATCACGTTTGGGAAATTTACCTCGCTTGTTTTATAAGTAGCGGTAGCTCCGTGGCGTTTAATCTCGGATTCAACCCACGCATCAACCTCCAGTTCACTCATTCCCGGCTGCACATACGCTTTCAAGTCACGATAAATAGTCGCGAGGATTTTGCCTCCTTCGCGCATCGCTTGTATTTGTGCTTCGGTTTTACGTGGCTGGCTCATAATTTATGCAAGTTTAAGTGCTTCTAACTCTTCCATGATGCGGTCGTGCACCTGCCCTACTGATCCCGTTCCATCAATGTGTGCAATGTTTACGCCCTGTTCCGTCAGGTAGCTAAGAATCGGGTACATTTCCGTACGATAAATCTTAAGTCGCTCGTCGATTGCCTCGGGCGTATCGTCGGCACGACCACGAACTTCGAGGCGCTTGAGTAGCTCGCTGCGAGGAACTTCAAGAACGATCACAAGCGCAACCGACCGTTCATGCTCGGGCTGAGATTCAACAAGCCATTTTGCCTGGTCGAGCTGACGTGGAAACCCATCAAGAATAACTCGATCGATGTTTTTTGAACGCTTCAACGCGTCGCCCATGAGTGAGTTTACTTTCTCGGGGGTAACAAGCTTACCCGTCTGCATCTCTTTGATGAGCTCCAAATCGTGCGTATCACGAAGCAACTGGCCCGCACTCAGCCAACGCCAGCCGTTTCGCGCAGCAAGCAGCTGCCCCTGGACACTCTTACCAGCACCAGCCGGACCAAAAAATACGATCATTTATTCTCCTTTTTTGTTTTAGTTCAGTGCTTCTTTTACAAGTTTCGCAATCATCGCGCCGTCGGCAGCCGTACCAACGTCTTTTTTAACAGCAGCAATAACCTGACCCATCATTTTTGCGTCAGTGGCGCCGACTTCGGCTACCTTAGCGTCAACGATAGTCTTTAGTTCTGCTTCGCTCAGCTGTTTTGGAAGGTACTGGGAGATGATATCAGCCTCACGGCGCTCATCGGCCGCTGAATCCTCACGCATATTTTGTTCGTAGAGTGCTGCGGATTCATTGCGCTTTTTTACCTCTTTTGCAGCGATCTGCTCGATCGAAGTATCATCAAGACCGGCGTCACGCATGTTTTTCGCAACCTCTTCGTTAAGAATCGCAGCCTTTAGGCCACGCAATGTCTCTGCAACAAAACGATCGCCGCCCAAAAGAGCGGCTTTAAGATCGTTATCGATGCGCTGCTTTAGCGCCATGAATTAGCGGATCCCCAGGCGGGCTTTAGCTAATTTGTCAGCCTTGCGGCTTTTGCGGATAATCGCCTTTGAACGGCGCTCCGTCTTGCTAATAGGCTTTGAGAAGCGCATAACAGCCTTAGCTTCAGCTAGGACACCGCTCTGCAAAACCTTTCGGTTGAAACGACGGATAATATTCTCGTTCGCTTCGCGTGAATCTTTACGTGTTACTTGTACCATATCGTCTGTTATTGTAACAGAGAACCGAACGAGATGCAATATTAGACGTTTTCGCCTGACTCTAAGTGGAGTAAGCGCCCCTCAATCGATCGCCTGCCCTGCCATTCGTTTATGCTCGGCTGAAACCAGACCGAGACCCGCTCGCCAGGTTCGACAAAAAAGTGCGGCGGCGCGTTAAATGCCAAAAAATGCATGGATGAATGCGTCTCATCACGCAGCTCAAGCTTCACGTGCTGCGCATCTGCTCCCATACGACGAATACCCATCACAAGCAAATCGATAGCTTTTAGTACCGGTTCCGGATTTCCGTTTCCAAATGGCTCGAGCTGATCCACCTGAGCCAGGAGTGTCTCATCCACATCCGCTAGACGCTGTAATACGACATCTTCCTTCGGCAGAAGCAGCGCTTCTTGGTTGAACAAATTTTTTGTTCGGTAAAATTCATTCACCCTCTTACGAAAAGCTGAGATATTTTCCGTTGGGAGTGTCACGCCAGCTGCCAATTTATGCCCACCGCCCTTAGTGATGATGTCATCACTTGCTCGAATTGCATCTGCCGCACTGAAATCGCCGTAACTCCGCGCGGAGCCTTTACTCTCCTCGCCCATCTCCTGCAAAACGTACGTCGGCTTTTTGTATTTTTCCAGCAATTTGGCAGCTACAATGCCAATAATGCCATGATTCCATTCCGGGTGGCTCACGACGAGTACCGGATCATCTTTGTACATTTCCGCCTGTAAAATTGCCGCTTTAAATATCTTATCCTGGTCGCTGCGCCTGTTAGTATTGAGTACGTCCAGCTGCTGAGCCTTTTCGAGTGCCGCCATCGGGTCGTTGGCTCGCAGCATATCGAGTGAGTACTGGGCCGTCTCCAGTCTGCCGGCAGCGTTCATGCGGGGCCCCAACCCGAAACCAAGACTACGTGCGTTAACCTTGGCAGGCTCAACACCGGCAACCGCCATTAACGCTTTGAGTCCCGGGCGTCGTGTCTTTGCCAGCACCTTCAGACCCCAGTACACATTGGCGCGGTTTTCATCAACAAGCGTCACAACGTCACAAACCGTTCCCAGTGCTACAAGATCGAGCAACCATTTCTCCTGGCCTATTGGCAATCCGTCTAAACGCGTCTGAAGCGCCTGGACAAGTTTAAATGCAACGCCAACACCTGCAAGATCTATAAAAGGATATTCATGATCCGGGCGCTTCGGATTAATAACCGCAACCGCCGGAGGCTGCACGGCTGCTACATTATGGTGATCCGTCACGATCACATCCATCCCTAATTCGTTTGCTCGAATAATCTCTTTTTCACTGAGGCTACCGCAGTCGACCGTAACGATTAGTTTAGTGCCTGTCTTTGCAATTTTTTCGATGGCATCAACCGTGAGGCCATATCCTTCCACGAATCGGTTTGGGATAAACGCGTCTACCTGTCGAAACCCAAAGCTCTCGAACGCATCGAGCAGTACCGTCGTTGCGGTCAACCCGTCAATGTCATAGTCTCCATAGATCGTAATGTGATCTTGGCGCTCCCGAGCGAGCACTAGTCGATCGACAGCCTTTTGCATATCCGGAAGCAGAAATGGATCATGTTTTGCCTCATAATCAGGCGACAAGAAAACATCACGCGTCTTGCCGGTTAGGCCACGTGATGCGAGCAGTTCTTCAAATAGTCCCATTTTACAGATCAGCAGACGGGCGCTTTGGACGCGCTGCGTGTTGCTGCGATTTGATCACAATGCTCTGAAGCTCTTTAAAGATTGGGAATTGCTTGTTAGTGGAGTAGATCTTCGTGTTTCCCTGTTTTTCTCCAACCAAAAAACCCACCTTCTCAAGTCGCTTCAACTCTCGCTGGATATTACCCGGGTCTTCCTTGATTAGCTTTGCAAGGCCCCGGACATGCGTGTGAAAATCAGGATATTTGGCATAAACAACCACGATTTTTCTGCGCACTCGAGATGTAATAAAAACGTCTAACACTATTTTTCCTCATTTACTTCACTGACGGTCGTTGATATTTATTCTACACTTTTTCAGCATGTGCAGCAAGTCTCGCTAGCGCCAATTCAACACGATTTCGTTGATCTTAGCGATCGTCTCTTCGTGCGACGGAATATCATTCTGCTCATAGTAATGGTTGATCCCCATAAAGTTTTCTTTCACATCAAGCACATGAATCTCATCTGCCAACATGTGCAATTTATCGACTGCCGGGATCGTTGCAACAGGTGTCGCTACGACCAGTTTTTGAATTCGAATTGGCTTTAAAAAGTCCACGGCCACATCGAGTGATGCGCCATCGTCCAGTCCGTCTGCTACCAATATGACGACGTGGTCACGCAGCATTTTACTGTCGATGATACCCCCGTCACCAAGTAGTCGGTTAATCTTTTGAAACGCTTCGCGCTTCTGTTCTTCCAGGTAGCCGTGAAACTCACTGACATATCCTTCTATCTCACCTGCTGTGAACATCCCGTTATAAGTAAAGCCACCATTCTGCGACACAGCACCAAAGCTTACGTCTTCGCCAGGAACGGCTATATCCTCGATTAAAAGCATCGTCAAAATACAGTGGAGCTCTCCGGCGATCTGCTCGCCCACCTGCACCGCTCCATCGCTAAGTGCCACAACGGCGCAGTTTTCATAGCGGTACTTTTCCGCAAGGCGCGCAGCCAAAATTTGCCCCGCTTGGGCACGACTTTCAAAATACATACGCTTATTTTAACAGCATAATGCCCATGTGACGAGTGAAAAGAGATGCTATAGGAAGTATAATGAAGATTATGCACTACTACGAGGTGGCGCCAAATCAGATCGTGCGGGCAAACAGTCCGTCCTTCACCTATTCATCCGAGGCTGCTCTTCGAGTAGGTCAGCTTGTGATTGTCGAAGTTGGAAAAAAGCAACTTATTGGCGTTGTCTTGCGGCCGACAACAAAACCCTCCTACGACACAAAGCACATAGTAAATGCCCTAGATCTCCCGGCCCTACCTGAGCCTCTTGTGCAGCTCGCCAGTTGGATGAGCGAATACTATCACACGCATCTCGCAAATGTTCTCCAGACCATCCTGCCACGCGGCCTTCAAAAAAACCGCCGCAAACGTGAAAATGTATCCCAGGCCTCATTCCGTGATCGAACAAAAATTGTATTCACTCCAGATCAAAAACAGGCCTTAAGGCAACTGGATGATATGCCGCCCGGTTCGGCCCTGCTTCATGGCATTACTGGCTCTGGTAAAACGCATGTCTATATCGAACAGGCACGCCGTACACTCGATAAAGGCCGGTCTGTCATAGTGCTTGTACCCGAGATCGCCCTTACCTCGCAGGTGGTAGATGAATTCTCTCACCATTTTAGCGACATCATCCTTACCCATTCCCGGCAGACCGAGGCCGAACGTCATATCGCCTGGATTGAAGCACTTACTTCCCCTAAGCCTCGCGTTGTCATCGGGCCGCGCTCGGCATTATTTATGCCGCTCGCTTCTGTTGGGCTTGTCATCATCGATGAGGCGCATGAGCCGAGTTTTAAACAAGAGCAGGCGCCGCGCTATTCGGCGCTTCGAGCCGCCAGTATCCTCATGAAGTCTACTGGAGGAAAGCTGGTATTAGGCTCCGCCACTCCTTCTATTGCCGATTATTATCTGGCCGAGTCGTCCGATCGTCCTATCATTTCCATGAGTTCGCGCGCACGCGAAGGCGCCGTAAAGCCAGATGTAACGCTCGTTGATATGACTAAACGAGCAAATTTCAAGAAGCATCGCTTCTTATCAGATAAGCTACTCTTAAAGCTCGAGGAGACACTTGCGTCAGGCAACCAGGCATTGATTTTCCATAACCGGCGCGGCAGCGCATCTACGACATTATGCGAAAACTGTGGGTGGTCAGCAATCTGCCCTCGCTGCTTCGTCCCCTACACGCTTCATGCAGATAAACATCAGCTGCGCTGTCATATTTGCGATACGACAGAGCGCGTACCTACAAGCTGTCCGGAGTGTCATTCGGCCGACATTATTCATAAAGGCATCGGTACAAAGCTCATCGAATCTGAGCTGCAAAAGTTCTTTCCTAAAAAAGTCATCGCTCGCTTTGACGGTGATAACGAGACTGGTGAATCCGTCGATAAACGCTACAAAGAACTTTACGAGGGCGACATCGACATTATCGTCGGAACGCAGGTAATAGCAAAGGGCCTGGATCTTCCAAAACTGCGGACCGTAGGAGTTATTCAGGCTGACGCAGGACTATCCCTGCCTGACTACGCATCATCTGAACGTACCTTCCAGCTGCTCGCGCAGGTCATCGGGCGCGTCGGACGTTCGCATCATAAAACAGACGTCGTCGTACAAAGTTACCAACCGACACACCCGTCAGTCGTCTCGGGAATAGCCCAGGACTACGAAGCGTTTTACTCAACCGCCCTGGATGAACGAAAGCGCGGTCACTTTCCGCCATTTAGCTATCTATTAAAGCTGACGTGCGTCTACAAAACCGAAGCAGCCGCTATTAAAAATGCCCGGCAGCTCGCAGGTGTATTGCGTCGTGAGTTGCCTTCGCATATACAAATCCTTGGCCCTACGCCCGCATTCTACGAACGCCAACACGACACATATCGGTGGCAGCTCGTTCTCCGCTCTTCGCGTCGCGCCAATCTCGTTAAAGCACTCGATTTTCTTCCCCCGACACATTGGCAAAGCGAACTCGATCCAATCAGCCTCATCTAGCCTTCATATCTGTTATACTGGAGTAAATGAAGAAAGAAGACATCATAACGCTGCCCAACCCGCACCTGCGCGAGAAGTCCTCACGCGTGCACGTCATTACTGATGACACAATTAAACTGATCGACGACATGACGACTGCTTCGCTTGACTGGGAGGATTCGCGTCCTCACGAGATCAGCGCCGCCCTTGCCGCCGTCCAGGTAGATAACATGCAGCGCGTGGTTATTATTCGCAGCGACTTTGATGATAAATCAGAACGTCACTTTACCCCCCTCATTAACCCTGAAATCGTTAAATTCGAAGGGGCACTCATTGAAGATTACGAGGGCTGTCTCAGTGTTGGCGGCGTCTACGGCAAAGTTGCCCGCTACTCGAAAGTTCGCGTAAAAGCCCTCGACCTCGAAGGTAAAGAAGTGCGCTTCAAGGCTGAAGGCTTCCTCGCCCGAGTCATCCAGCACGAAATTGACCACACCAACGGCGTCGTTTTCATCGACCACATTCGTGACAAAACCGACGCATTTTATAAACTCGACGAGAAAGGCGAGCTCCTTCCGCTTGATTATGACGAACACATCAAGAACAATCATATTCTTTGGGACTGAGGAATTTAGCCTCACGGCGCTCACCGGCCTCATTGAAGCCGGCTACAACATCGGCGCCGTCGTTACAAAACCTGACAGTAAAAAGGGCCGCGGCCAGCAGCTTAGTCCGCCGAGTGTAAAAGTCCTTGCTACAAAACACAATATTCCCGTCTGGCAGCCCACAAAGCTTTCCGAAATTATTGATGATATTAAAAGTATCGATAACCCAGCCGCCGTACTCGTAAGCTACGGTAAAATCATTCCACAAAGTATCATCGACCTCTTTAACCCTGGCATCATTAATGTTCACCCTTCTCTCCTGCCAAAATATCGCGGCCCCTCTCCTATCGAGTCGGCTATTAAAAACGGAGATGCGGTTACCGGCGTATCGATCATGCAGCTATCTAAAGAAATGGACGCAGGGCCCGTCTATGTTTCCAAGGAACACCCATTAACTGGCACCGAGACCCGCCCAGAGCTCTATCATGCGCTTGCCGACGTTGGCACGAATCTTCTGCTTGAAACGCTGCCTGGCATTTTAGATGGCTCTACTCGACCTAAGCCACAGGATGATTCCAGGGCAACTTACTGTAAACTGCTGCAAAAAGAGGACGCCAAGATAGACCTCTCGGCCGTCTCTTCAATCGACGCAGAGCGTCATGTTCGTGCAAATCTTGGCTTCCCAAAAACTAAGGTAAGCATTAACGATCACGAGATTATTATTACGAAAGCACATATTTCCGACCAACAAAAAACACCGCTCGACCTTTTATGCCAAGACGGTGCTTTTCTATCGATTGATGAACTCATTGCGCCAAGCGGCCGCCGAATGAACTCATCTGATTTTATTAACGGCTACAACCTTTAGTTGCCAAGAATCGCGTCGCGGTTACTAATGATTTCTTGTTTGATTTCATTGAGTACCTGCTGTACAACCTCGCGGTAATCCGGTCGGTTCATTCCAAGCCACTTTAGTGAGGCGTATTCTGCCATCAGGACCGATTCGGTCGTTCCTTCAGGTGCACCGCTCTTTAGCTGCTGAAAGGCTTGGTCGTTGGCGTAATCCGGGGCGTTTGCACTAATCCATGCTTTGACCTTTTCGTCGTCGCGATCCACGAAGGATTCGAATTCGGCAAGCTGGTCATCGCTGAGTCCTTCTGAGAGGCGTGTACCTACACGGAGCTCGAGCTGGCTGTAGATGTGCTCTAGGAATGCCTGTTTCTGATCTTCGGGAAGCTGGTCGACTCCTAGGTCTTTGAGAAATTGGTCGTCAAGTTGAAACATTTTTTATTTTACCTTTCGCTCGCTTAATGCTGCTTATCGATTCCTCTGAATCAATTCTAGCATATCCTGTGGGAGCTTACCTGGCTGGCTAATACCCCATTCGCCGTTAGGCATCTTGTATGCCCAACCGTTTTCCGCTAGGTCGGGACCGACCTTGTTCAGAAGTTCTGACCATTCGCTCTGAGGAATGTTCATTTCGTTAAAGGTCTGGTACCAGCCTTCGCTGTTTTCTACAAGACGGGCTGCGTCAGAGAAAGATTCTGGCTTAGGAGTTGGAATTTCAGGGGTAGTTGGTACTTCTGGAGGCGTACCAGGAGTCTTACCAGTACCATCAGGCAGATTGTTTGGATCAACGTTAGGATCGTTAAAGAGGTCGTAACCAAGTTTTACAAGTCCGGCTGCGGCTGCGATCGCAACCACACCGATAGCAATCTTCGTCGTACGACGACTTCCGCGCCATTTTTCCATAGCTTCACCGCTGCGTACAGTAAACATAGCACCGATGTATGCGCCCGGATTCTTCCACCACTTAACTTTAGGTGTGTTACGGCGGTCATTCTCTTCGTGAGCTTCGTCCCAGACTTCAGCAGCAGTACCCAGAGTACGATCCTGGTCTTCTGCAATTGCCATTTCACGGGCTTTTTCTACATCTTTTTCGCGACCTTTATCAACATCATATGGGGCACCTTCACGAGTTTCGTACTCGTCGTAGGCTACCTTCAAGGCGTCTTCTTTACTTAGACGACCCTTGTCGGCATCATATGGAACACCTTCGACCTTTTCGTATTCGTCGTAGGCTTCTTTAAGAGCATCCTCTTTACTTAAGTAAGACTCTTCGCCATCGCGCTTAACTTCGTCGGCCTTAGGAGTATCGTCTGGATTAGGTGCAAGTTCGCCGTCATCACGAAGCTTTTTAAGTTCTTCGTCATCATCGTCAGGGTTGATGGGCAATTCACCGCCACTTCGCAGTGCTTCTAGCTCGTCATCATCTGCGTCTGGATTGTGTGGCAATTCACCACCGGCGCGAAGACGTTCGACTTCGGTACTGCTCTTAGAACCACCGAGTTTTTCTTCTACCCAAGCACTGTCGGTAGAGTTAATGATGAAATCGGCTTCTTCAAGACGTTTCGCAAGCTCAGCTTCTGCTTCAGCTTCTTTGGCAGCACGAATCTCACGGCCTTTAACGGTATCGCGTTCCATTTCAGCGGCACGCATAGCAGCATCATGGTTTGCGTACGCTTCTTCAGCGTAAGCTTCCATGAGTTCCTGAATCTTATTTTCTTTGTCGTTAATAATCTCAGGCTCGCCACCGTTAGCGCGAAGTTCGGCAACTTGCTGCGCCAACATGTACATAAACTTAGCCTTAGGGCTTTCCATAATGCGGCCTTCGATTGCAACGTTTGCATCATATTCGGCGGCATCTGAAGCCGTTTCGCGGCGTGCCATAGCTTCGTTGTAATCGTCTTCACTAAAAGCAGCTTCGTAACGAGCAGCTTCTGCTGCTTCGAATTCAGCCTTTAGACGAGCTTTTTCTGTATCAGTACGATTCTGGGCATTGGGACTTGTATTAAATCGGGCAGGATTACGTTCACTCATTGCTAGTGGTCTCCTTTGGAGATATTACTTATTTTTGTTTTTTGATCTTTGTTTACCTTATGCTTGAATACTATCATAGTTTTGCATTAAAGTCAAGTATAAGCATTGGGAGGTTACTATAAAATAACCACCTAGAAATTCTAGGCGGTTATTCGTTAGAGTTCATCCGATTATGAAAGTGTTCGTTTCACGAGCTCGCGAGTAAAGAATTCGAGCTTATCACCTTCTTCAAGAAGGAGCTTTTTATCTGTTTTAAGAGACAACCCACACATCTCGCCTTCAAAGACCTCTTTAGCCTCTTGCTGCTGACGCTGCACGTTTACAACCTCAACTTCAGCGATCTGTTCACCTCCGCGCTTCACGCGTGCAAGGATATTAGCTGTCACCTTACCACCTGTTACTTCACCGCCGGCGATCACCTCATCCTTAAGTGTGCGGAAGATACCCTTGATCGTAAGTCCGCCCACTTCAGTCTCTACTACCTCGGGAGCAAGCATCTCCTCCATTGATTGACGCGCATCATCAAGCAGTTCGTAGATCACACGGAAGATACGTACCTGGACTTTATCGCGCATCGCGAGGCGTTTTACAGCCGGTGGAAGTTCGACATTAAATCCGTAAACGATCGTGTCGCCACCTTCGGCAAGACGAATATCGCTCTCGGAAATATTACCCACACCGCTACCGACGATGCGGAGGTTAATCTGGCCGCCGGTCTCAACAAGGCGGAGACTATCCATAACAGAGGTAAGCGATCCTTGAACGTCAGCCTTTACGATAACGTTCAATTCCTGGCTGTCGTGCTTTTGGCTCATCATCTTAAGAAGGTCAGCGCCGGTCACATTGGTGCTTGCTGCGTTGCGTTCACGCTCAAGACGAGCCTTTTCGGATGCAAGACGTGCTTCTTTTTCGTTTTTAACGAGCGTAAAGACATCACCAAACTGCGGAAGTTCTTTAAATCCGGTTACCGTAACGGGAGTTGATGGACCAGCGGACTTGATAGTCTTTCCGGCAAAATCAAGCAGCGTACGAACCTTGCCGTAAGCGGTGCCTGCTACCAGGAAGTGACCCGGGCGGAGTTCACCCTGCTCTACCAGAAGCCCAACGACAGATCCGCGACCAGTCTCCATGTGAGATTCGATCACAAGTCCCTCAGCCGGTACGTCAACATCAGCTTTGAGTTCTTCCATGTCGGCAACAAGCAGTACCATATCGAGCAGTTTGTCGATGTTTTGGCCGGTTTTGGCACTTACCTCGACCATAACCGTGCTGCCACCCCATTCTTCTGGGTTAAGGTTATGTTCACTGGCAAGCTGAGTCTTTACGAGCTGCGGGTTGGCCGTTTCTTTGTCCATCTTGTTGATGGCGACGACGATTTTTGCGTTAGCTGTCTGGGCAAAGCGAATCGCCTCAACCGTTTGCGGCTTTACACCGTCATCTGCTGCAACGACAATAATAACGACATCTGTCAGTGTCGCTCCGTGCTGGCGAAGCGCAGCGAAAGCTTCGTGACCTGGAGTGTCGAGCAATGTGATCGAACGGTCCTTGCGAACGGTCTGGTACGCGCTAATGTGCTGCGTAATACCGCCAGCTTCACCCTCGGTCGTTTTAGTACCAAGAATAGCGTCAAGCAGACTGGTTTTACCGTGGTCAACGTGACCCATTACCGCCACGATCGGCGGGCGGTCAACGGCGCGGTCAGAAAGCTGATGGGCTTTTCGCTCGACGGTTTGGCTGGCTTCCTTTTTTTGGAGTTCGACATCAAGGCCGAGCTCTTCGACAATAATTGTCGCTGTTTCAAAATCAATTCGCTGATTGATGGTTGCAACGATACCGTTTTTAAACAACTCACCAATCAAAGTAGTGACGGGCAAATTGAGCGTTTCAGCCAATTCTCCCACAGTAATTGAGTCAGCGACAACAAGTACTTTCTCTTGGCTCATTAATAGTGCTCCTTTCGCCCGTCACTTTTGACGGTTTACCACCTCACGTGGTCTGGGGTTATTTGTTCTTTTTGTCTGCAAGGCTCAGAGAGATCTTGCGGTTTTCTTTGTCGATATCAAGTACGACAAAGTTTTTGCGCTCGTTGAGCGTGAAGACCTTCTCAGGGTCTACGTCGTTGCCGTCGCCAAGTTCACTGATGTGAACGAGTGCTTCAACAGCCGGGCTAATCTGAACGAAAGCACCAAATGGAGTAATACGAGTAACCGTACCTTCGACGCTGTCGCCAGATTTGAACTGCTCAACTTCGTCGAGCCATGGGTCCTGAGTCAGCTGCTTGATGCTAAGGCTGAGGCGGTCCTTGTCGATCGAAATAATCTTAGCTTCGATTGTCTGGCCAACCTTTACGTAGTCGCTTGGGTTATTAACACGCTCCCAGCTGATTTCTGAGATGTGTACCAGACCTTCGATACCTTCGACGTTAACGAATACACCAAAGTCTACGACACCAGTTACAACACCGGTAACTTTGTCGCCAACCTTTAGTTTTTCGAAACGCTCTGCGAGACCCTCTTTGACTGCTTCCTTTTCAGAGAAGATCAGCTTGTTTGCCTTGCGATCGCTGTCAAGGATACGCACCTTGAGTGTCTGACCAACGAGGGCGTTGAGGCGCTGAAGGATTTCGTCTTTGTCGCTTGAGCCGACGCGTGGGTAGTGTTCAGCAGAAAGCTGCGAAACAGGCAGGAATCCGCGGACACCTTCGTATTCAACGAGCAGACCACCACGGTTTGCATCGTATGGAGATACTTCGATGATCTCGCCGCTTTCCAGCTTGGCTGCAACTTCTTCCCAACCGCGGTCTTTTGCTGCTTTACGCAGTGATAGCAGTGAGTAGCCGTTGTCGAGTTCGGCGTCAACGACACTTGCCGTTACTTCGTCACCCTCTTTAAGAGCGCGAGAGAAACCGACTTCGCGGCGAGGTACGTAACCTACACCCTGAGCGCCGAGGTCGATCAGTACTTCGTGTTTACGAAGCGAAAGAACCGTACCGGTGATCACCTCTCCTGCTGTTAGTTGCTTGACGCTGTCCTCGTGGGAAGCGAGCAATTCGTCCATTGTTATTGCGGCTTTAGTTGCCATAAGTCTTTTTAAGACTCCTTCCTTAATTGATATTTCTTGGAGCACACTGAATATAACGCTCCTAGATTAGTTCCATTGTACCCTTTTCTACTAGAGAAGTCAAAGAGAGCGAAGCACGCGGCGCGAACGTACGTAGGACACGCCAAGACCCGCTACAACCGCCAGTAAAACAACGCTGATGAACGACTCGGTAGGACCTGTCTGTGGCAATTCTGTCGTCCCCGTATTAGTTCCGCCGCCTGGCAATGTTTCGGCTTGCGGCTGCGAGTTATTTTTACTCTCTTCAGTGCTTTTGTTCTCATCATTACTCGGTGGAGTTTCTTCGTTTGGCGTCGATTGCTCCTCGCGCGGCTGATTCTCCGTTGGCGTTGGTGAAATACCCCTGCTTGGTGTTGCCTCAGACTGTTGACGCACAAAATAAACGCCCCCGATCAGCAGCAGTGCCAAGACACCTCCAATAATTACAAAACCGAGTACAGAACCACCCTGATTTGTTCGTACCATAATTCCCTCACGTTTTAATTACCTCTACTATACCGCTTTTTTCGCGCCCCCGCAAGTAGGGGTTTTATGCTACACTACAGGTATGTTAGTGACGGTAGACACGGGGGGCACAAAGACGCTGATTGCGTCGTTTGATCACGACGGAACAATGGGTCAGATGATCCGCTTTCCCACCCCTTCAAGCCAAAAAAAATACGTGACGCTTCTGCGCGAAACACTCCAAAAACACTACGGTGACAAGCAAGTCGAGGCCGTAGTCGTTGCCCTGCCCGGTATTGTTAAAAAGGGCGTCGCCGTCTGGTGCAACAACCTTGGATGGAAAAATTTTAATGCCGATGAAGAGCTCGCCGGTGTCCTTGGAAAAACTCCAGTTCTTATTGAAAACGACGCGAATCTGGCAGGTCTCGCCGAGACACGCAGCCTCGACCCGACTCCAACCTCGTCGCTCTACGTCACCATCAGTACCGGCATCGGCACCGGTGTGATCACGAACGGCCATATCGACCCGGGCCTTCGCTATAGCGAAGGCGGACGGGCACTCGTGGAATTTGACGGCGTCGTGCGCGAGTGGGAGGATTTTGCTTCAGGCAAAGCAATCTATGAAACGTACGGCAAGTTTGCCCGCGATATCAAGAGCAAACGCCACTGGAATGAAATCGCCGATCGTATCTCGCGCGGTTTTTTGGCAGTCATCCCTATCATCCAACCAGATGTGATTATCATTGGCGGTAGTATCGGCACATATTTCAAAGAGTACGATGATCAACTGAAGGCGCTACTACGTGAAAAGCTCCCGCCGCATATTCCTTGCCCTACCCTAAAAAAAGCAAAACACCCCGAAGAGGCTGTGATTTATGGCTGCTACTACTACGCCCTTGATTACCTTGCTGGCAAATAGGCTTCAAAGCGACTATCCTCATATCGTATTCCGCCAAGGGAGTGATTTTTATTGGTCGCCTCAGGAAAAAACGGTATATTACGCCGCGGAATCAGAGGCTGCGGAATCTCTGCTACACGAGCTGGCTCATGCGCTTTTAGAGCATGATTCATATATGCGTGATATTCAGCTACTAGAAATGGAGCGGGACGCCTGGACTAAGGCGCGTACAGTCCTTGGTCCGAAGTATGATACACCCATTAGTGAAGATGCAGCCGAAGACGCGCTTGATTCTTACCGAGACTGGCTGCACGCACGGAGTATTTGTCCCCACTGTAAAGCGACCGGCATTCAGCAACAAAAAGACATCTACAAATGTGTCGCCTGCGGAGAAAAATGGCGCGTCAATGAAGCACGGATATGTGCCCTCCGGCGCTATAAAATCACAAACTAAAAACACTCCCGCTATAGGGAGTGTTTTTAGTTTGTCGGGTTATTATTCGGCTACAGGGGTAACGATAGCTTTTTTACGACGAGAAATGCGTCCACCCTTGGCACCTGCAATACGAGCAAGTTCTGGGTTAGCGGCAAATCCGCCAGTACGACCGTTCTTACCACCCTTAGCGCCAATTTTAGCGTAAAAGTTTGGGTCTTTTGCTAGGTTTTTTGCAGCAGCCTTCTGGCCACCAGCTTTGGTTCCTGCCATGATTTGTCTCCTTATACTTCTGCCGGACCTCCGTCCGGAAGAATATTACCTCACACGTGATATGTGTATGAAATCATATTAACATTTCTTATGCTTTTTGTCAATATTTACATGAGCAGTATTTTATTGTGAATAAGTATTTGCATTTATGTCGCTGGTGCTATACTATAAATATGCACCTGTTTGAATCCCAAACTTAGATTCAAATACAAACGACCCACTTCTGCGAGTTGGGTCGTTTTAGTTCTTATGAGGCTGTCAGAATACTGCTTTGTACTTTTCTTCCAGTACTCGAACAAGCGGATCGAATCTCTCCGTCCCAAGAGCAGATATTCGCTCAATACCCTTAAGTGAGGCGACTAACCCGGCAACAGCTTCTTCGTATTTCTTCTTATCTTTGGCTTCATTTGCTGCGATTACCGCCTGCCAAGAGGCGACCACTGCTTTTGCGACATTGACCGCTTCTGACTTTACAGGGTCAAAAGACGCATTCGCAGCAATTTTTTCAAGAGCTAATTCAGCGGATTGCCATGCGGCCAGCTGCGCAGAAAAATCTTTATCGGTAAACTTATCCGTTTTGCTTACATTGGCAAAAATACTACTTAACTGCTTTTCGCGGTCTAGATATTCAAGGGCTCCATGGAGGCTAACCTCGAATTCACCAAGCCGCGAGACTACCCTCTCGCAGTCTTCTAGCTTTGGCTTGGCATATGCCATTCCCTGCTGCCACTGCAGCAATCCGTGTACTTGGCACACCCCTTTACCGTCGTTAGTGATCTTATCTGCTATGTTCTTTAACGTATCGCGCTTGGATTCACGCGCCTCCGCAGTATTAGCTGGCAGCGATAGCGCAGGAGACATATCATTTTTTATCGAATTGCGATAATTACTAGATCTAGCTTCAATTTGTGACCAGCTTGAAGCACTCCAAAGAATATACGCCGCAATAAGCGCTACAACTACCACGCCTACTCCTGCCAAAATAACAGCAAGCCGATGCGCCTTAATAAAGGCTGCTACCGTGTGTCGCGATATCATCTTTTGATTCCTAACTGTGTCGACCACAGCTCACTCGCAAGCGGCCACGGATTAAAAGAACAGCCCTGAAGGTTTATGGATTGCTGTTGCATCACTGGAGCAGCCTGACCTGCGCCTCCACAGGCCTGGTGGTCATGCCCAAGCCAGTGACCCGTCTCGTGGTTAACGACCATGTGCCTGTAGTCGCGTAGCGAACCTCCGGCCTGGTTCCAGGAAGGTGTCGCGCCCAGCCATCGATCCTGATTAATAATAACGTAGCGACCAGCACGGCAACTGTAGTCAACGCCACATCCCGGCGAAAAGGACGTCATTTGACTCGCCTCACTCAGTGCCAGGGTGAATGTACCACCCGATGCGACTTCCTGGAACGATACTCCGAGACGAGCCCACCCCCTACTATCATTGAGCGTGGCATTAGCCTGCGCCTTAAACTCCGCAAGATTGGCCGTTATCGCTCCTCGTGTCATGACATCATACGTCACCACTTTAGATGATGGCGTTGCTTGGCGACCCCGGGCAGCTTCCGCCGCCTTTTGCTGGACGAGCCACTGAGGATCCTCGAGAGACGGAACTTTTATTACATCCGCCGTCGCCGGCCATTCCCGAAGCTCCTGCACCTGCGACGCTACGGACACAGAGGATGTCGAAGCAAACGTCGCGATAGGACTCGTTGCCGTTGCAAGCAGCAATCCGGCACCACTGGCGGTGTACGCTATAGAACAGGTCAAACACATATCTATCTCCTATTGTACCGCATATGCTTTTAATTCAGCATTGCCCACATGGCTTTTTGGTTTCGGCTAAATTGCGACGAATAACTACTGCTAAGTTCCACTAGAATACTCGGGACGCCCAATTGCTGAGCATACCAATCGTCCGCCGTCCCAGTAACGGAATATTCAAATGTCGAGTCGGAGCTGCCTGTAACGTTACCGTAACCGCTCAGCGATGCATATTGAGCTGCCTTAGCCCCTGAATCACCCGCTTGATTCGCAGCTACTACTCCTCCCACGCTATGGAACGACAGAATAATGCGAGGACGAAGCTGCGAAGCTAATCCTGCGATTGCTCGCGTTTCCGGCTCTGACATCGGCGACTCTCCGCCTCCGCCAGGAAAAGGCGTGTTATTGACGGTTGTAATATCCTTTTTCCAGTCACCCGTCGCAAAGTTACGATTAAGATCCACATTACGCGCATTCGTTCGCGTACGAGAAGCCGTTCCGTCAGGATTAATCTCTGGTACCACCACTACAGTTTTATCCGCCGGGATGCTGCGCGCATTAGCCTCCAGGTAATCGATCCACTGGCGCATTAAATCACGGGTATTGCTCTCGCTACCATGAATCGCTCCCGTATAAAGTACCGACGTACCTCCGTTACCAAAGTAATACGCGTTGATTGCACGCCCCCTGCTCGAATAGCCGATAGTGCGCACCGTGTGACAAAGCGTGCGGGCTGTATGCTGCCAGGTAGATCCTCCTATAATATCAAAGCTGCTCTTTAGCGTATCATTTATTTTTATCGCAAAGTCACCACAGCGAGGCACTCCACCCAGATTAACTACCAGCTGCGTACCTTTCAAACTCGTAATCGTTGCACCTCCAGAAACAGTGATAATTTTGCTCGCGTCCTGATTATCCGCCACGGGTTGGTCGAACGTAATAACTGCGCTGCCGGCAGTAACTCCTGTCGTTCCAATGTTTATGCTCGAGACTCTTGGCCCGCCGGACATTTTAAACGGTAGGACAAAAGCTCCGTCCAACCCGCTTCCGTCCTCCGCTTCAACAGATTCAACTACGAGTTCGTGATCTGTCTGTCGTGCTAAATCTTCATCCAGAGTAAGCTGGATTTTATCTCCGCTCACTTCTGCCCCCATCTTAATAGGAGTCTTTTTGCCGTCCTTCATGCTGAATAGCTTTGGCTTGGCGGTGGTAATTTTTTTATCAAATTGCAGCTCGATGACTCGCGGCTTTGCAAATACCGTTTCCGCCGGCTTGATCGAAGATGCTACCACCTTTGTTGCAGGGAGCGTCATAATTTCTTTTTTAGCAAGGGTTGCGACTTCTTTCCCCTTAAAGCTTCTTTTTAATTGAAAGAGATACGGTTTGCCTTGGGCGAGGCCAAGCTTCGCTACATCGCAGGCGGTTGCGTTTTCCTGTGCGCTGCAAATAATTTCTTTTTGTTCGACCCGTAGATTATACGAGAAGATAGTGTCCGTTTTATCGAGTGGAATTGCCAGCGGTCGCGAAATAGGAACGGGGCGGCTGAACAATGCCACATCAGCCGTCGGCGCCGAGGGCGTCTCTATTGTAAACGTCTTTTTAGCGAACAGACTACCAAACGGAGCAATGGCTAACTGTGTTTTTCCCTCTTGTGGGGCGCTCAGAGGCGCTACGCACGTAGATAGCGATGCAACCGGTAAATTACCTATCTTTATAAGATCCGAGGCATACGCCCGATACCCCGATGTCGTAGTGGTCATAATCGTTGGCAAAAACGTAAAATGTCGCACGCATGTCGGCTGACTATACGAAAAAGTAACTGGCTTCTCCAGAAGGAAAATAACACCGTACAGAATACATAAAACAGCTAATACGACAGAAGGAATAGTGTAATGTGTAGGAAGACTGATAAACTTAGCCCACCATTGTTTCAGCCGAGGCTTCACCATACATCATCTATTTTATCATGATAAAAACAAGCACAAGAAGTTTATAGCAAAGAAAAAGACCATCCTATTCGGATGGTCTTTTTATAATTCGGCACCGTGCTAGTTTCCCACTTTTGGCAGTATAATCGCCGCTGCTGAGCTTGACTTCTGTGTTCGGAATGAGAACAGGTATTTCCCCAGCGCCATGGGCACCGAAGAAAGGTTTTGGGACACTTTGGGCTGATGTATAAATCAGTGGGTCAAAACCTTGCTTCGATGTCCTTGAAATAGGACACGGTTTGTAAGTTATAAAAACTGACGTGATGATTACTTGTGATAACCACCAATTACTAGTTAAGTCTACCTCATCACCGTCGTTACTGCAAGCAATAACAGAGGTGATAAGGACATAAAAAGGCAATGGGACTATTAGTACGCTTCAGCTCCATATGTTACCATACTTCCACCTTGCGCCTATCAAACAGATCGTCTTTCTGTGTCCTCATAGGGAAATCTCATCTTGAAGTTAGTTTCGCGCTTAATATGCTTTCAGCGCTTATCTATTCCGAACATAGCTACTCGACAATGCAGCAGGTGGCCACAATCGATACACCAGAGGTTCGTCCGCCCCGGTCCTCTCGTACTAGGGGTAGATCTTCTCAAATTTCCTATCGTCCGTACCGGATATAAACCGAACTGTCTCACGACGTTCTGAACCCAGCTCGCGTACCACTTTAATCGGCGAACAGCCGAACCCTTGGGGCCTGCTCCAGTCCCAGGATGTGATGAGCCGACATCGAGGTGCCAAACCGCGCCGTCTATGTGGACTATTGGGCGCGATAAGCCTGTTATCCCCGGGGTAACTTTTATCCGTGTGTGATGCCGATCCCACATTCATGTACAAAAATGTACGGGCATCAGATCACTAACTCCTACTTTCGTATCTGTTTGGGTGGTCACCCTCACAGTCAAGCTGGCTTATGCGTTTGCACTATCACTTCGATTTCCATCCGAAGCTAGCCAACCTTTGAACGCCTCCGCTACTCTTTAGGAGGCAACCGCCCCAGTTAAACTACCCACCATACACTGTCCGCTGACCGGATAACGGTCAACGTGAGAACAAGATTACAACAAGGGTGGTATTTCACCGTTGGCTCCACCGGGGCTAGCGCCCTGGCTTCAAAGCCTCCCACCTATGCTACACATGTTGCAACCCGGTTCAATGTAAAGCTGTAGTAAAGCTCCATGGGGTCTTCTCGTCCTGGTACGGACAGACGGCATCTTTACCGCCAATGC
>DASUVJ010000062.1:0-6194 GCA_036378995.1 Saccharimonadales bacterium (SeqCode) | reverse complement strand
AAAAGAGGAGTACGAGCCGGACGAAGCAACGCGCAAATACGTTCGCAGCGTACTAGAAGACCTACCCGAGGGGATTGAAAAGCCTGATTTTGATAACTTCAAATTATGGAAGCCCGTTCCAAGCGACGATGTGCCGTTTGGCTATAAAGGCCGTGTGGTCATTATGGAGCAAATGGTCGTCAGCGAAAACATCCAGAAGTTTCTTCGGGGTGATGTCGTAGAAGTGCATACCGAAGCAATCGAAGCGGCCGCCAAGGCCGACGGAATGCTAACACTAACCCAAGTCGGTGTATTAGCAGCACTGCGCGGCGAGACCACGCTTGACGAAGTCAGCCGCGTTATCTAGCCTCGTTGCTTTGACGCCTTAAGATTACCGCGATTTCAGATGGAACGGCGTAATCTATCATATTTTCACTAGCAATAGCATCAGCCGAAGAATCGTAGCCAGCCTCGGCAGATTTGCTTGCTATTCGAGTGTGCCATATCTTTGTTACTGCTTCGGAAGTGAGCCGCTGCTTAAGAGCATCGTTGAAATATTCTTGAAGTTCACTCGGGAGCTGTGTGTATTCGGAGCGGTTAACGATATCCCGCCAGTCTTCTTTTTGGATCAGATCGAGAAATTGTGCTATGTCACTACTCAGTTCACCCAGGTCGATGACTCGAAAATTAATGAAGCTGTCATCGAACGGGGCAGGGATACTCTGTGCACAGTTGTCGGTAAACTTAAATCCCGGGTCACATAACCCATAACTGCAAAGGAGGAGCTGTGCGTCAATGTAGTTGTCAATAAGCTGGCAGCCTATTCGAAGATCATGTTCGTTGTTTATATTAAGTGTTGCTAGTAAGTCACCTATGGGCGTTGTCAGATCTTGAGTATACGACAAATTATAAAGCGCACCGTAGCTAAGACGCCCAGTTCTAAACTCTACGAGCCGAGGCTGCCCGAAGAGGAGATCCAGGTCGGGTTCACGCGCAGCCCATTTAATTGCGCTATAGGTGCTGACAGCACCCATGGCGAGAAGGTAGCCGAATTTGCGGCTCCTTTCTTCTCGGTCCTCAATGTTTAAACGAAGCACTGATCGCTCAACTTCTGCGGGAGTTTGGGCTATTTTTAGTACCCGTCTTATTTCTGCGACTTCCAGCGTCGTATCGTCGAGGTACATCTCGCTGATAAATGCATCGGGCAAAAGATAAACGTTCGCTTGAGCACTCGGCCTTCCTATGCGTTCGCATAGTGAAGCGATCTCGTGAGGCTCTAGGTCGCGAGGGTCGGGAAATCGATGATCGTAATAATGATTGTTTTCGGAGATAAGTAAAAACTTTACGATATATTCCGATAATAGTCAATTACTATACGATGACTTTGGCGATCGCAGGAACAAGACGCTCGTCAAAAACGGAAGGGACTATCTCGTCTGCGGTCGGATTGTCTATAAGCGAGGCAATCGCGCTTGCGGCGGCAATTTTATGCTGATCGGTAATTTTTTGCACTTTGTTATCGAGTGCGCCGCGGAAGATTCCTGGAAAGGCGATAGCATTATTGACCTGGTTAGGGAAATCGCTTCGTCCGGTCGCAATAATGGCAACACCTGCCGCCCTGGCTTCATCCGGCATGATCTCGGGTGTTGGGTTAGCAAGAGCGAATACGATCGGATCTTTTGCCATAGTACTGATCAGCTCTTTAGTGAGTAGGCCTGGCTGACTGACGCCAATAAAGATATCGGCATCTTTAACGGCATCAGCCAATGTTCCCTTGGCGGAACCATCAACGTAGTCGAGAAGCGCCTTCTTCTGATCGTTCAGGTCCATGCGCGAAGTGCCAACGATACCCTTGCTGTCCACGGCAATAATCTGAGGCTTCGCATAACGATGAAGCAGCTTCGTAATGGCCGTTCCGGCAGCGCCGGCGCCAATAATAACGATCTTGCAGTCACTGAGCGTTTTGCCAGTGACCTTCATGGCATTGATGATGCCCGCGAGCGTGACAACGGCTGTTCCATGCTGGTCATCGTGAAATACTGGGATGTCTAGTTCGTTTTTGAGCCGCTCCTCAATTTCAAAACATTGCGGCGCGGCAATATCTTCCAGGTTAATGGCTCCAAAACTAGGAGCAATTGCCTTAACTGTTGAAATAATAGATTCCGTGTCGTGGACATCAAGTGTAATAGGGATGCTGTCGATGTCTGCGAAGTGCTTGAACAGCAGGGCTTTTCCCTCCATCACGGGCATCGACCCTTTTGGACCGATGTTGCCGAGCCCCAAGACGGCTGACCCGTCCGAAATGACGGCTACTAGGTTATTCGTCCAGGTATATGTGCCAAGTAGTGAAGGGTCTTTTGCGATAGCCTTGCTGACGGCGGCAACGCCCGGTGTGTAGTAGGCGCTCAGTTTCTCTTTTGTGAGTTCGTCGGTATCGCGGAGAGTCGTCGTAATTTTTCCTCGGTTGTCTTTGTGAAGCTGAAGGGCAAGATCATCGTAATTCATTACTCTAGTATAGCTCGAGACGAAATGCTTCAAAACCCTTTAAAAAAACGGATGTATTTGCTATAATCAATTACTGATTGTATTCATAAACGAGTAAAGCGAGAGAATAATGAGTTTTGCACTAATCCAAAAAGTTAACGACGAGCAGAAAAAAGCAGCCGTTGTTGACGCACGTAGCGGTGACACCGTTCGCGTTCACCAGAAAATTAAAGAAGGTAACAAAGAGCGTATTCAGATTTTTGAAGGCGTCGTTATCCGTACTGACAACAAGAAGTCTCACACTTCACGTATTACTGTTCGCAAAATTGCTAGCGGTGTTGGCGTTGAAAAGAGCTTCCTGCTCCATAGCCCGCTTGTAGAAAAAATCGAGATCGTTCGCCGTGCGAAAGTTCGCCGCAACTACCTCTCATTCCTGCGTAACCGTAGTGGTAAGAGTGCTCGTCTTATTGCAAAGACTTTCGACCGCGAAGCTGTTAACAAGGTTGCAGAAGCACCAAAAGAAGAAGCTCCAAAGGCTGAAGAAGCAAAATAGTTTCCCTCGTTGCAATCGCCGCTCCCTCTCTGGGAGCGGTTTTTGTTTGTCCTGTATACTAAACGTATGATTGTCGGTATTGATGAAGTCGGAAGAGGTGCATGGGCGGGACCTCTTGTCGTCGGTGCCGTGTTGCTGGGCGGCGCGCAAATCGATGGCCTGACAGACAGTAAAAAGCTCACGAAGCGTCAGCGGATTGCACTCGATAGGGAAATCAGGCAAAAAGCCACAGCAATCGGGCTTGGTTGGGTGAGCGCGAAACATATTGACCAGATCGGACTTTCGGAGGCGCTTAAATTGGCGAGCCGGCGCGCACTGGCGCATATTCGTACGGACTACAAAGAAATAATCATTGACGGAACCATCCGGCTCATCGAGGATCCGCGCGTTACTCTTATGAAGAAAGCTGACCTTCTTGTGCCAAGTGTCTCAGCGGCGTCTATTATTGCCAAAGTTGCTCGGGATAACTACATGATGCACTCGGACGACGTCTTTCCGGGTTATTCATTTGCTGGCCATGTAGGGTATGGCACTGCCGTTCACCGTCAGGCTATTGAGGAACAGGGCGTGTCGCCGCTACATCGACTCTCGTTTGCTCCTCTGAAGAAATACGCCGGTACTACTCCGGCTGCCCAGTCTGTTTTTAATAAAGATATCGTAACCACCAAGCAGATCGGCGATGAAGCCGAGCAAATGACCGAAGACTATCTTCGACGCGAAGGCCACGAGATTCTTGATCGGAACTGGCGGACGAAATTCTGCGAAATCGACATCATATCGAAAAAAGATAAAACAATTTATTTTACTGAGGTAAAATACCGTCGTTCTATAAGCCAAGGTGGTGGCATGGCTGCTATTACGCCAAAAAAACTGCGGCAAATGACATTCGCCGCAGAATTATACGTTACTCGCTATAACTTACTTGATGTCGATATTCGGTTAACTGCTGCCGACCTCTCTGGTCAACCGCCCGAGCTCCGCGAATTTTTAGAGATTAGCTAAAGCGCTTCGGACACCTTCGGCATCGCGTTCGATAAGGCTAACTCGTCCTTCAATTTCGCTTTTGCCGATGCTGATAACGCGTGTAAGTGCAGGAATGTTTTCCATCGGAGTGAAGAATGCATCATATTCTTCCAGTTGGCGGCGTGTCATGAGCGCACTTGCGGCGTAGCGTGGATAGTCATCGTAGCTCTTGTCGCCGCTGAAGGTCTTCTCGATCCATGACCAATTGTCTCGCAGCCACTTCCATCCCAGTTCACGTCCATCCTTGTTGCGGATAGTCCAAACGAACCATCGGGCAGCATCTTGTGGGCGCACGATACTTTCGTCTTTGATGCACTCAAGCAGGCGGGCTAGTACGACAGGGTCTTTCGAGCTGGTGAGCGCGCCTGCGATATCTTGTTGCAGATCAGAGGATGACGTTTGCTTATACTTTTGGATGAGCTGATCAACGAGGGAAGAATCGTTGCCGTGGCGGACGGCCGTTCCCATGATCAGTGAACGTAGTTCTGGGTCGATCGACTCCAGATCGTCAATCTTCATGCGCTCCAGCGCTGACGCAATGACATCGGCATCTTCTCCGTAAATCATCATACCAATGATTGTGGCACGTAGTTTTGTGTCTGCTTCCGTTTCTCCGTCAATCATTTCCCAACCGAGACGAGCGTATTGCTCGCGGGCAAGATCGGCCGATAATTTTCGGAGTCGCGCAGTGCTCTCTTCGTCGCCCTCTACGAATTTTTTGAGCTCACCGACGGCAAGTGCGATGATATCCCAGACGGATTCGGCCGTCTCGTGCTTGTATGCGTCGAGCAGGGGAATGAGCTCGGACGTGGCGATGACGCCGCCTCGGGCAAGCAGGGTTTGTTCGTGGAGCAGCTGTAGACGGTCAAGCGGCGAGAGTGTGCCTGTGCTAATCTCGGCCGTAATGGCGGCGAGCATAGTTTTATCGTAATGGGTAATAAAGTGTCCGGTGTCGCCAATGTTTAGTCTTACGGGCGACGCACCTTCGTGTACTATCGTCTGTGTTTTTTCTTCAAGGAGTTCAGGAAGGTCATTCGATGAAGCACTTAAAGGAATGGGCCATATTTTACTCGATGGCTGATGCGGGCCTACAAAGAATTGCTCCTGAGAAAGCGTCATTTCACTTCCATTCTGCGAAACGGAAACGACAGGGTAGCCAGATTGAGAGATCCAGGTATTCATGAATCCGGTAATATCTTTGCCACTTGCAGTTGAGAGCTCGTTCCATAAATCGTCACCGTCGGTATTGCGGTAGGCATACTTCGAGAAATACGACTGTAGGCCGGCTTGGAAGGCTTCATGGCCGATATAATGCTGCAGCATCCGAAGTAAGCGGGCGCCCTTCGCGTAAACGATCGCTCCGTCAAAAAGGGTGCTGATTTCATCCGGGTGATGAACCTCGAGCTGTACCGGCTGCACGCCGTCCAGGCTGTCGCGGCGGAGGGCCATGATGCTTTCCATCGTAGAGAAATCCAGCCAAACGTTCCACTCCGGGTGAAGTGCGTCTACGGCAATGTACTCCATGAGTGTTGCAAAGCTTTCGTTCAGCCAGAGGTTGTTCCACCACTTCATGGTGACAAGATTGCCGAACCACTGATGGGAGAGTTCGTGCGCAATGACAGTCGCGATGTAATGCTTGCTGCTGACACTTGTAGATTTAGGATCGGCCAAAAGTGCGACCTCACGGTAGGTGACAAGACCCCAGTTTTCCATCGCGCCAGATGAGAAGTCAGGAAGGGCGACATGGTCAGATTTTGGCAGGGGATACGGTGTTTTGAAATAATCGTCAAAGAAGTCAATGGTACGCGTAGCGATATCGAGAGCAAAATCAAGACTCTCAGGTGATTGAGCTGGCGTAGCCCAAATGTTGACCTCGACGCCACTTTTTGTCGTGGCGGTTTTTCGGTGCAATTCACCGGTTACCCAGGCGAGCAGATAGGTGCTCATACGAGGTGTGGTGTCGAATGTCGTGACAAGCTGGCCCGATTCTACGCTCTGCTGTTTAATCGGCATGTTGCCAAGCACGGTGATTCCGTCTTCTGTCGTGAGCGTGACATCGAATGTCGCTTTGGCTTCAGGCTCGTCGATACAAGGGAATACTTCACGGGCATGATGGCTTTCAAACTGTGTGGCTAAGAGCTCTTTTTTAGTACCG
>DASUVJ010000061.1:0-10217 GCA_036378995.1 Saccharimonadales bacterium (SeqCode) | reverse complement strand
TTCGCTGTTATCGGTATCGTCTTGATCATCGGTGGTCTGTCGGGTGCGCATGTTAACCCTGCCATGACTATTGGTGCATGGGTGACTCGCCGCATGAACGCTACCCGCGCTGTTACCTACTTGGTAGCACAGGTACTAGGTGCAATGCTTGCGTTCGTTGTTCTGAACGCATTTGTCGGTCAGGCTCCTGAGGTAAGTTCGCAGGCTGCAATGTTCGGCCAAACTGCACCTGAGCTATTCAAGTCAGCAGCACTTCCAGAAGGTAAAGAATGGGCTGTTCTGTTCGCAGAGCTAATCGGTGCCACCATCCTTGCATTTGCATACGCAAGCGCAATGCGTGAAGGCCGCGAAAAGATCGTTGCAGCATTTACCGTTGCATCAGGTATCTTCCTGGCACTTATCGTTGCCGGTACTGCTGCAACGTACGTACAGGCAAGCGCGATCCTTAACCCGGCTGCTGCAATCGCATTGGAAGCATTCCGCGACCTCTCGACCGTATGGCCAATCGCCATTTACGTTGTTGTCACCAGCCTTGGTGGTGTCATCGGATTTGCGCTTTACGACATGCTAAAGAGCGTCGAAGAAAAAGCCTAAGGTTTTTGATTCATAGCAAAACCCCGCGGACAATCGCGGGGTTTTCTTTTGGCCTTATTTTTATTCGTCTTTATGCGGACGATCGATTGCAAGCGGCTCAACCTGAGCTGCTGTATTAGCTATTTTTACGACGTCTTTATCAACCTTACCAAGCTCTTTATGTGCAGAGTTGTAATGGTTAACGGTCGTGCCGAGGGCATTCCCAAGCTTTTGCATGTATTCCTCGAACTTGCCAATATGAAGACCGAGTTTACCAACGCGCACCTGGATGTCCTTCGCCTGCTCTTCGATCTGAAGGCTGCGAAGTCCCTGCAAGACCGTCTGCAAGTACGCCATAAAGCTCGTCGGGCTTACAATAATGACACGCTTGTCGCGGAACGCGTATTCAATGAGGTCACGCGAGCTGCCACCCGTACCAACATTATTTATAAGCAGGTCATAATACAGTGACTCGCTTGGGATGAACATAAAAGCAAAGTCCATCGTATTTTCGCTTGACCGAATGTATTTGCTTGTCTCGTCGATGCGTCCCTTGAGGTCCATTTTGACTTTTTGGAGCAACCGGTCACGCTCCAATTTATCCGTCGCTTCGATCATGCGGTTGTAATTTTCGAGACTAAATTTACTGTCGATTGGCAAAATCTGGCCACGCTCTAAAAAAATGACCGCGTCGACAATTTCACCGTCTTTAAATTTGTACTGCATCTGAAATTGACCCGGTGGCAGTACGTTTTCAAGTACCGATTGGAGATAATACTCACCAAAAACACCGCGCTGCTTTGGGTTTTGAAGAACGTTCTGGAGCGTCTTTAATTCGTCCGCTACATCCACAACTCTGCGGTTGGTTTCGTCCAGCTTTGCCAGCCGCTGGGTCACATCGGCAACCAATTTTGCGCTCTCGCCCAGCTGTTTTTGCACGGAGGTCTGCATAGCAAGACTGTTGCGCTCTAGCTTGTCGCCGACGTTTTGCTGCATCGATGCAATCGTACGCGATAGCTCGGTGACATCAGCCTTTAGCATTTCAACGCTGCCGGCGTTTTTTAAGTCGCGCAGACGTTGGTTTAATATAACGATGACGACTCCAAAACCAATAATAATGATGGCAAGGAGAATAAAGAGAAAAAGTTGTTCCATTCCCTTAGTATAGCATTAGCGTTACAGGGTCATAACGTAACGGACTGCAATGATCAGTAGCAGACAAACGACAAGCGCCGCCCAGAATAGGCGGATGCGGACAGTCCATACGAACAAGCCATAAGCAACCGCGTACAAAACCACACTGGACAGCATTACCCAGTACCACGCAAGCGACGAAAGCATTCCGATAAGACCCCATAGCGATATCGTAGCAGCAATAACTACGAGCATCGGCCTAAAGACCCGAAGCCGCACTAAACCAACCAATGCGCCGATTGCCACTACGACAGATGCCGTAATCTCACCGTACATTGGCGCAGAGGCGCAGCGAGCAGCATCACCGCCACAGAGTACGGCATTAAATACATAGGTGCCAAGCAGCCAGCTCAACCCCCAAGTAATCAAACCCACTACGGCGCCTAGCAAAATAACCATTGCAAGGTCTCGGTTGGCCATTAACATAAATTGCGGTTGTGTCTCGTCTTGGACGGGTGCTGGTGTCGGACTCATATTCTCACTCCTCTAGTGAGTTTATTGTACTAGTTTTTTGTGTTTTTTGCGACTGACGTTCATAACATTTTTATTATCAGCCTGCAGATACCACACCACGCCGACGCAAGCGACTAAAATACCACCAATAACATCAAGTGGCGTATGGACAAGCGCAAGTACCCGCCCAATACATACAAGCAGTGTCATAAGTCCGAGCGCAATAGCGATACCCTTTTTACGCGTCTCAAACCACACGGCAAGTGTCAAAAACGCCGTAAATAATGCATGGTCAGAAGGAAAACCGGGGTTATTAAGATATGAAGCGCCCGGCTCCACGCCCATGATCTCAAAAGGTCGCTCACCGCTTGGCTGATAAATTGAGGCTAGTAGTTTTGCCGCAACATATGCAGTCAAACCGGCCATAAGAATTCGCGCATAGGCTTCAAATCGATGGCCTTTAGGCACCTTAAGCAGCAAAGCATACCCTGCAAGAATAATGATCGGTAATACGAGCCCGTCTGCTATCAGTTCAACTATCGTTTGCGGCGTCATACGTTCGTATTATACTACGCGACTCACGAGATACAACTAACCGATTCGCCCGCTTCGGGTTGATACATGCTGCTCAATGCGGTGAGCCGTCCAACCGCGAAGGCGAAGTTCGTTCTTCAGTTTACCAAGAAGCGCTAATCGAAAGGCGCGTGAATCCTTAAATCCAGCCGCTCTCGCAATTTCATCAAACGAGGACTTCTTTTGAAGCTTACGAAATTCATATGCATCCATACCAAGCACCTCTGCACGCAGTTCGCCCTTGCGGTCGTGGCGTTGCAAAAGACGGTCGAACTGCGACTCTCGCCGGTGTTCATTGCCCGCTTGCCGCCGGCTGATCCCCGGCACCGCTGCCGCTACGGCAGTCACAAGCATAAGGGACGCAAGCGTCTTAGTTGGTATTCGCATATCGAAACCTCCTTATAAGCGGGCTTTTCAATTCGCTTATGCCTCTATTCTACGACGTGAAAATATGTGAAAATAATGTATTTTTTACAATTATTTACTGAAGAATGCCGATTGCGCGGGCTGCGACAAGCACCACCGTAACAACAGACACGAGCGCCTGGGTCATCATAAAAAGTTTTGCCCGATGCGAAAGCGGAATAGTATCTGCCGAAGCAAAGTTCGTGACGTTCGTCGCAGAAAGATACAAGTAATCAATAAATCCAGGCAGCCACCCTTCCTTACCAATACCGCGGTGAATCATCTGCGGAAACAGAAAATCTCGACGCCTCTGAGCAGAGACCCGATGATCAGGTCCGCCACCATCCATCTCCCAATAGAGCAGCGCAAACATAAATATATTAGTTACATAAATAGTAAACCCGCTCTGGAGCAAAAGCAGCCCGTCAATATCTGTCATATGACCGAATGTCAATGCGCGCACAAGGAAGAAGAGCGAGAATATGTTAATAAGCGCGACCAGTGCAATCAATGCCAGAGCAAGCATCCTGCGGGGTCGAGACACCCGGTGATATCCATCACTGGTAACGACCGCAAGCGCTACGAGCAGCGCCGCCTCCAATCCCACAATCCAAAACTTGTCATACGGCAAAAATGAACTGTCCGTAAAGTACTGTAACACCATAATAATCACCACGCCCAGCTGCAGTTGCCAAATAGGGTCGTGTGTTCGTCGGAAGAGTTTTCGTACGTTAGGTCGCGGCGTAGGAGTCATGCCGCTGATTATACCATAAGCACTAAGCGACGCTGACGCCGAAGAGGTAGCCCACGCCGTATGTTACCGCAGATGCAAGGATAACTATTCCTAGCTGGCGAAGCGCGCCATACGTGACACTCTTGCCGCTTGACGATCCGATGTATCCACCGACGATCAAGCTGCCGATTCCCGTAAAGATGATCGAAAGCCATACGCCGCTCGCGTCACCCGTAAAGAACCAAGGGATAAGTGGCGCAAGCGCACCGAGTGTAAACAATGCAAACGAAGAGCCTGCAGCGACCCATGGCGAGCCCAGTTCATCGGGATTAAAGCCCATCACCTGACGCGCATACACATCGACAAGATGATCGTCATCTGCAGCAATTTCCTTGGCGGCAGTCGCTGCCGTTTTATCACCGTGACCGGTTTCAGATAAACTTTTTTCTGTTTGCTCAATAAGCAATTCGCGGTCGTTTTTAACAAGTTTCCTAATATCTTTTAGCACGCCGCCGAACAATTCTACTTGCGCCTGGACTGAGATCCACTCACCCGCCGCCATACTGACCGCACCCGCGATTAGACCTGCAAAACCCGCAAGAAGTACCGCACTGCTGTCCGCACCGGCACCGGCGACGGCTAGCACAATACAAAGCACACTGACAAGTCCGTCGTTAACACCAAGTACGGCCGCTCGGGCCGCTCCGCGCTGAATTTGCAGAGCTCGTTTTGCTAAAATTTCGCTGTCACTTTTTTTAGTCATGTAATAATTGCCTTTCATTTCGGTGGATATAATCAAGTTCTCATTAGTATAGTGCAAAGCACGAGCTATTTGGAACTAAGTGCTTTTTTGACAAGTGTATTGAGGGTTTCAAATTCTTTCGGCGTGAGGGCAGACATGCTCTCGGGCTGGGTTCTATCGATTTCGCGAATCAGCGTTTCGCGAAGACGAGCGCCTTTCGCAGTAAGCCGTATGACCTTGACGCGCCTATCTTCTTCGCCTTCCTCGCGAGAGATAAACCCCCGCTGGACAAGCCTGTCAACAATACCCGTCACGTTAGATGCGTCGCACACCAACAGTGTCGACATCATATTCATCTGAATAGCCTCGCCCGGTTTTAACGAACATAACGTCACTAATTGCATCACCGACATGTCATACATATCGGCCAACTTTGCCACGTCATGACGAACCCGAATCGATATTTGAAGGAACTTCCAGTACGCCGTATCTTCAAAGCTTTTCATTGCCATAATTACATTATACTTCATTTTTACAATACTTGACAACTTCAACTATTTAAATTTACAATCATTGATGACTTAAACAAAGGAGTGCTTATGCAAAAACATAAATGGTTAATTTTAACGCTGCTTGCGGTTGCGCAGTTTATGGTAGTGCTCGACAGCGCTATCGTGAACGTTGCCCTCCCCGCCCTCGAGAAGGCGCTTGGCTTTAGCCCGGCCGACCTGCAATGGGTCGTCACGGGATATACGCTCGCTTTCGGTGGATTCCTACTGCTCGGTGGCCGTGCGTCCGACCTATACGGTCGTAAACGTATCCTCCTTTGGGGCATCGGTGGCTTTACGCTCTTCTCGCTCCTCATCGGTCTGGCCGACTCAAGCACAATGGTCATCGTACTGCGCGCCCTCCAGGGTCTCGCTGCAGCCTTTATGTCGCCAGCCGCCCTTTCTATCCTTCTGACGACATTTAAAGAGGGTAAAGAGCGCAATGCAGCCATTGGTGTATGGAGTGCCGTTGGTGCAGGTGGTGCCGCTGCCGGCGTGCTGCTTGGCGGTATCCTTACTGAATACTTTGGCTGGGAATGGAACTTTTTCGTTAATGTTCCGGTTGGGCTTGCCGTTATGTACGGACTCGCAAAATACGTACCCGCTCATATTAAAGAAGAAAGCGACAAAAATCTGGATATTCCAGGTGCTGTTCTTGCAACGACCGGTCTCATCGGACTCGTCTATGCGCTCGTACAGGCACCCGAGTGGGGCTGGACCAGCCTTGGAACGCTTGGATTCCTCGCCGGAAGCCTGTTACTTCTCGCCGGGTTTGTTTACAACGAATCGAAGGTAAAGCACCCGCTCATGCCATTGTCCATCTTCCGCATCCGTAATGTCCGAGGCGCTAACCTCGTCATGGTGCCGGTAACTGCAGGACTCATGGGAATGTTCTTCTTCGTTTCACTTTACGTACAAGGAATTTTACAGTACTCGCCAGTCGAAACAGGACTCAGCTTCCTACCGGTTCCTATTACGATCGGTATCGTATCGACAATTGCATCACGCGTCATCAGCAAGACCGGGTTCAAGCCACTTCTTGTCATCGGCTCGATATTGCTGACCATTGGGACATTCATGTTAAGCTCCGTCAGTATCGATGGTTCGTACATGGCCAATGTCCTCCCGGGCCTACTCGTCATGGCGATGGGCGCCGGCATGACCTTTGTATCTGTCAGTGTCGCAGCAACCTCGGGTGTTCCTGGTCATGAGGCAGGACTAGCGTCGGGTCTTCTAAATACCTCCCAGCAAATGGGCGGCGCGCTTGGCCTTGCAATCCTCTCGGGCGTTGCTACGAGTAGCGCGACGACCGCAATTACTGAAGGGACAGCTCATTCGATGGCAGAAGCCAGCGTCGCCGGTTACAGCGCTGCCTTTATTGCCGCATCCATTTTTACAGGCTTTGCCTTTTTGATCGCCGTCTTTGTGATTCGGCCGTCCAAGGCAAACGCCGCGCAAAAATCCGAGGCAGTCAGTCTCCACTAATAAAAATGACCCCGCAGCCCGGGGTCATTTTTTATTAAGCAACACTATCTCTTCTTCTAAACAGCGCGAGCCCGATGCTACATAGTGCAATCGCAATAACTGACATTACGAGAAGCGGCCACCCCTCAATAGAATCAGCAGGCGCTACCGGGGTATGGGTAAACGGAGAAATATCGATTAGCCATTCAGGAAGTTTTAGAATGCTTCCTAACTGGAATATTACCAAGCAGGCTGCAAACACGCCCCATACGATAGGGGTCATCAGCCGTGGCAACAAACCAAACACCAGCACCGCAAGTGCAACAAGCGTCAAGATGGCAGGAATTTGCACGAATCCTGCAATAACCAAGCCGCCGATCTCACCCCATGCGTTTTCGGCAACGAGCGCATACGAAATACCCGTACTAAGTCCGGCGACAGCACCCATTACCGCAAGCCCGACGATCACGATTGTAAGATGGCTCATCGCCCACTTAAGCCGACTGACTCCCGTGCTTAAGACACCCTCAAGATAGCCATTCGACTCTTCGGTTTGCAGCCGCAAGATTGCCTGCAGCGAGAAGCCCGCCATAACAAATCCCATCATGCCCATCATCGCGGCAAAATAAACATCCGTCAGACTGCCCGCATCTCGCCCCATCGCTTGAAGCATGGCGGCCACTTGCTCGTTTTCCATAAACAAGTCCTTAAATTCTACTGCCGTTAAACCTAATAAGGCGCCTAAGACGGCTACACCGATCGTCCAACTGATGACAACACCGCGTTGCAAGCGCCATGCCAACCCCAGCGAACTTAAAAGACTAGCCTTAGCATGCGCTCGGCCCGATCTTGCAGCAATCATGCCCATGCCGTGATCACGATGTGATGCCAACCAAAACGCCACGATCACCAGCACTACTAAACTAACGAGGTATAAGTAAACCGGTGACCAGTCAATAGTCACGAAAGGATGCATCTGCTGACCCCACCCGACAGGAGACAGCCACGATAGCCAGTTGCTCGCAACCGACATTCCATCTTCTGCCGTCTTTCCAAGGCTATCACCAACACCACGAACTAAAATAGCGGCGCCTATTATCGCTCCTGCAACAGCATTCGCGCCGCGCGCCGTTCCGATAATCTGGGCTGATACCGCACCTACGCCAGCAAATACCACACCGACGCCACCGAGACCGATTGCCATCGCGACCGATCCTTCAGTACTTAGTCCATTCGCCGACAAGACGAGAGCCAGACAAATCGCGACAAGTACGTTAAGCCCTACCACGACCGCAAGAGCAGCTGAAAGCATTGCATTTCGTCCTACCGGCGCCGAGCCGATCAACTCGCTCCGTCCCGCCTCTTCATTTTGACGCGTATGACGAACGATCGCCAGGCTGCTCATAAATGCAATCAGTACCGCCACAAACAAGAAATACTCCAGCATTATTACCGAACCCAGCTGCGGTCCGTCTATTGGCCCGCCGAGCATACGGCCGACCATACTGCTGGCCGTCGTTACAGCATACTGATTCAACTCCATCTGATTCGCACCGTACACCTCTTTAATAGCCGGAACGGCAGCAGCCATTGTTCCGATAATAGCGACGGCCCAAATTGTTAATTTTATCCTGTCGCGGCGCAGTGCAAGCAGGATAAGCCTGCCAGTGCCCTTAAAGCTTTCCATCGCCCGCCTTCTCCTCGCTGCCATAGTGATGCATGAATAGCGTTTCAAGGCTTGGCGGCGTACTGGTCAGATGCTCGATTCCGAGTGCGCTCAATTTGCGCATAGTCTGATCAAGATTATGCGCATCGACTTCGAATTCAGTCTTTTTTCCTTCTGTTTTGACGTTATGGAGTCCTTCATAACTTTTAAGATCATCAGCTGGCTTCTTCGTCGTAACACTGACATGAATTCTTCGCAGATGACGCAGCTCTCCGAGCGTTCCGCTTGCCGCGGTTTTACCATCACGAATAATCGTAATACGATCACAAAGAGCCTCGGCTTCGGCCAAAATATGACTCGAAAGCAGTACAGTGCGTCCTTCTTTTTTAAGCGCTCGGATCTCTTCCTGGAAAACAGCTTCCATAAGTGGGTCCAAACCCGATGTCGGCTCGTCTAAAATATACAAATCAACATCAGAGGCAAGTGCGGCGACCAATGCCACTTTTTGTCTATTCCCTTTTGAATACGTTCGAGCCTTTTTTGTAGGATCAAGCTTGAACCGCTCGAGAAGCATGTCCCGCCTCTCCTCATTCAGGCCGCCGCGAAGCTTGCCAAAAAGATCGATAGCTTCGCCACCTGACAAGTTCGGCCAAAGGTTTACGTCACCCGGCACATACGCAAGATGCCTATGAAGTTCGACCGCATCCTTCCATGGGTCGCCACCTAAGACAGTTGCTTCGCCGCCTGTTTTTCTCAGCAATCCGAGGAGGATACGGATCGTCGTTGATTTTCCTGCGCCATTAGGCCCCAGAAAGCCATGCACCTCGCCCTTCTTCACGACAAGATCCAGACCATCGAGCGCTTTTGTTGATCCAAAATGCTTAACGAGCCCCTTTACGTCAATGACATGTTCCGTATTCATTCTCTCTTCCATACGCCCCTATGCTGTTGCTGTTATGCTTATAAAAATAATCATAGCATACAAGAAAGCGCCGCATTTGCGACGCTTAAAAATTTCAGGGGGAGCGGATAAGCTCCAGGAGAACGCGCAGGTGCACGGCGCGGCCCCACCAGGGGCCACTCCGCGCACCCACTCACGTGGGGGCGATGCGACCATCAGGCCGCGGAACCGACCCTCACGCCGTCGATCTTCTCGCGGCCGAGCACGTAGCCGGCCAGGCCGCCCTTCTCCGCGTAGTACTCGAAGTACTGGCGGAGCGAGGCGGGTGCCAGGAACGTGAACGACTCCGTGACGACCACGACGTGACCCTCGGGGCCGTCGATGACGGTCTTCACGGCCACCGCACCCCGCTCGGGACGCGGGCGGTTGAGGAACGCGACGACGGCGCCGCTGACCACCACGAGGGTGGAGCCGACGACGGCCGCGCGCCTGCCGGTGACGAACGCCGGGACCGACGGACGCGGGAGGCGAGCCGTGAGGTCCGAGACGACACCGGGCAGGTTCTTGACAGAAACGGGGCGACGCATGAGCGTGTCCTTCCACTGGGAGCTTATCCGGAGGAAACCCCTCGAGGGGGCAACCTCACCTAAGATAAACTAAAAAGGTATTATTGTCAATGACCCTTGCTTAAATGCTCGCCCATTAAAGACGCGCTATACTTAAAATAATAAACAGGAGAGTTCCATGACATTTCGCAGGTATATTCACAATAACAGCCTAATGCTTACAATGTTCGGCATCTTTTTACTCGCAATTATCGGCATGAGCTTTGCGGGCTGGAGCACAAATAACGAAACACTCCAAGAGCACGGACAGCCAGCTCAAAATTACAGTGAATATATTGTAAGCGGCGACTTTATCGAAGGCGTGTTTGAAAACTGGGAAAGTGAATTTTTGCAAATGGC
>DASUVJ010000060.1:0-13515 GCA_036378995.1 Saccharimonadales bacterium (SeqCode) | reverse complement strand
TTTACGTAGGCACCTGGCTTTTCCATCAGTTCGTTCATGTTCTTTGGAACGATCTGCCAGCTAACGCCGTATTGATCTTTACACCAGCCGCACTGCTCCGACTCGGGCACCTTTGATAGTTGGCTCCATAGCTCATCAATTTCCGCTTGGTCTTCGCATTCAACCGCAAACGAAACAGCCTCATTAAACGCGAAGTCCTGCTCAACACCCGAATCCATTGCTGCAAACCATTCATTCTCAAGAACAAAGTCGCCAAACATCAACGAGCCAGCTTTTGCTGGACCAGTATCTTCCTGGTAACGAGCAACCGTGCCCAGCTTAGAGTTTTTAAATACTGAAAGATAGAACTGAATCGCCTCTTCGGCGCGGTTGGTGTTCTCGCCCGTAAACATTAGAGACGGAATAATAAAGGGTCGAGGCTCGCCTTCCGGATTGGTCAAGATCAGCTGCCATGTCAAGCCATAACGGTCCTGAACCCAGCCGTAACGCTTGCTGTACGGATATTCACCCAGTTCCATCAATGCCTTGCCGCCGTCCATCAGCTTTTCCCAAAGCTTATCGAGGTTCTCGCGGGCCTGATCATCACGCGAAGGATCAAAATTGACCATAAAAGAAACAGACGGATTAAACTTAAACGTCGGCCCAGCGTTAATGGCCGTAAAGCGCTGGCCCTCGATCTCAAAATCAATCCCGAGCTCCTTGCCGGCATACTCAAGCTGGAAGTCGGCCAATCCTTCCTCGGGGCTGTTTGGGTAATAAATCGTGTTCACGATCTTACTGCCCGGAAATGCATCCAGATAAAAGTCTACTGCTTCTTTTGCGCCGTCAAACCATAGGTTTGGTGTGATCTTTTGTGTCATAGTTCCGCCCTCCGCTAGTTATGTACCTATAGTAACAAAATTACTCTTAGCGTCGAAAATGCTCAGGAACAGCAAAACGAGTGACGGTTGCTTCATCTGGTCCATTTTGACCCTGATGAATCACAACCCAAAAATCATCCACCTTCTTTAGCAGCATTCCCATGACAAAATGTTCCGGATGCGCTTGAGACGCAATCGCTCCGGAGGCAAAAGAACCTTCAACCTCTGTTATTTTTGCGACATACTTTTCGTCCAACACCTGTGCGTCAACATACAACTGTGCTGCTTCTTGTGCAAGCTGTAGATCAGTTGGCTCGATTTCAGACTGTTCGCTAGTTATATCCGGGGACTTTCTCAAAGATGCATTTTCTTCAGAAAGTTTTTTAATGTCATCATCCTGACGTGCAATGTCATTTTGCAGACGAATATTCTGCTGCCACACGTATATAGAATACCCAATGGCTGCAACGGCCAGAATTGATACGAGCACAATTGCAGTAATCTTCAGCCATTTACGATTTTTATTTGGTTTTTGCTGGATCGGTTGGAGTGTTGGTTGTTCGTTCATATTGTTAATTATCATATCTTAAAATCGCTTGTTATAATACAGATATAATCTAAAACAAAGCCTCCTGGCGACACGGAAGGTAAAATATGACTCGAAAAAAAGAAGAGAAGAAACCAGCCGAACCCACAGACGGTGCAAAAAAATTCCTCTCGACAATGTTAATGTTCTTCGGACTATTTATTTTTTCTATTTTCCTAATGTGTTTTATTTTCTGGCTTGCCTTTAAAGATTTCTCGATCTCACCTTAAATGAGACTATTAAGCAGCTGGCTATAGGTTGCATCCGGATCGCTCTCTTTTATGTCGAGTGCTATGACTTCCTGCCGGAGTTTTAACGCGGCTTCCATTTTATCGGCGAGCTCCTCGATTGCAGGCATGTCCTTGTCGGAAATTGGCGGCTGTCCGGCCTCGCCCCAGGTTCCTCTTTTTAACAATCTTGCAATAGTATCTTCTCGATCGGTGTGCAAAATAAATTCATAAAAATCAGCATTCAAAGCCTCCGCAATCTGCTTGAACTCCTCTGCATGATCAGCATCAGTCACCAGGTACGGGAGCACGACATCATGGCCAGACTCCAAGCACGTACGGAGCATTGCTTTTGTTAGCTCGAATACCAGTTGACGGGCTTCATCTTCCTGCGCCACCCAGTTACCGATATTGACGATCAGCTCATCGCCTTCGATTACCACGGAGAGTGGGTGCTGATCAATATATCTTTTAGCGATCGTTGTCTTGCCGGCACCCGCAAAACCATTCAATAAGATTACTTTCATCTTTTCAGTTTAGCAGTTCATTTTACTTAATAACCCCGTCTTCGATCAATGAGCGGAAGTTCCATACACCACGACCTTCCGTTTTGTACGTCCAATAAAACTGGCCAGCAGCATATTTGTAAGCATTCTGCTGCTTGGCAATATACCGTGGCTCAAAGCCTCGCTGCCTCTCTTGGCGAACGTGTTTCATTTTCTTACCCGAAATTACCGCACTCCATTCACCAATAATGATCGGCTGACGCAATTGTAAAAGCCAAATGAGCACGCGCCTTGTGTACGCTCGCCGCAGGTGACCGCCGAGCGTCCGCCATCCGTCAAACGGCTCCATAAACTGATACAGATGCACATCCATAATCGCCGGGTGATCCTTATTCTCCCGCACTGCGCCGCTCATTAATCGGGGGAGGAAACCGTCACTAAAAATAACCGCCGCACCCGGTCGCATATGCGGAGTAAGCCGGTAGTATGCCCGCTGGTAAAATCGGCGAGTCGTAAAAAAGCGTGACGGAGTTGTTATTTTTGGTTCGTTCAGCAGGCCAATACCCCAAACAGCCTCGCGCTTGCCATAACGTTTTGCGATTCGTTCGAGCACATCGAGTGTTTGATCCTGATACTTTTCATCAGTAAACCACTGCGCTTCGTTACTATTCAAACTATTATCGTGTCCATCCTGCGACCCGGGTGCTCGGTGAAGATCGATCACGACGGAAAGCTTATATTTATCTGCCATATCAACCGCCCAGTCCAGATACTCAACACAGCCTATATATGGAGGGTAATCTCCAAACAGCCAAAACCCAACGGGAATGCGAATGGCAGTAACGCCGTTATTCGCAAGCCAGGCAAAGTCAACCTCGGTTATAAATGAATCACGGTGTTTTTTAATCCGCTCAGTCGCGCCCTTCTCGTGCATAAAAGCCTGCTCGTCTGGCGCATTAGAACCGTCAAACAGTGCCGGCGTCATCCATCTTTCGAGGACAAGCCAACCGCCAAGATTTACACCGTTAAGTGGACCGCTCATTTATCTACGCAGTCTGAATAATACCGACTCTATTGCCCTCGGTGTCCTGGACAATAGACCAGATCATACCCATTTCTTCGATTAATTTCGGTTCCAAAACAACAATGCCGCCAGCCTGTTTGACCATCTCAACTTTTTTATCGACATTCTCAACTGTAATCACGATGAGCGGTTTGTCGAACCCTTCACTCAGCGGAGAAATATCGCCGCTAATCGAGCCGCGCTCTAGCGGAGTCAGTTCTTCGTCAGTTTCCGAACTCGTTACCGCAAGACTACCCCCGCCCATATCTGAGCCTTCCCAACCAAACACATCTTTATAAAATGCGCCGGCACGCTTTACGTCAAAAGCCGGTAGCTCAAACCACGTTACTTTGTCTGCCATCGCGCATCACCTCCTTTTGTCAGTAGTTGCTTCCATTGTAGCAAAAACAAAAGAACTCCTTACGAAGTTCTTTTGAGTGATAATTTTGGCTCCGGCAGCTGGGCTCGAACCAGCGACCTAATCGTTAACAGCGATCCGCTCTACCACTGAGCTATGCCGGAATACAAACGTTATTATACCCGTTAAACCCTTCTGGGGTCAAGGGAAAAGTTACTCCGAGGTTTTATCCAGAATATCTAACGCGTTCTTTAAAACCGCTGCCTCTTTTTTTATTGCCTCATCATCACTTGTTTCGCGCTTTTTAATTTCGCGCTTAAGCCACTTAACATGCTCGTTTTCTTCGCTTACCGGCTTAGGCGTACTATTCACTACCTCTAAAGAGCGGGCGGAGTTATCCCGCTTTCGGAGCAAGCCCCGCGCGATCAGGCCGTCAATATGCACCGCCACAGTTGAAACGGATTTATAGTCCAGTGCGCGCATAACTTCTCGGTAGCTCGGACCGTAGCCGTTACCCTTAATAAAACCGTCGATGAAATTAAACAGCTCGCGCTGTTTTTTGCTTGCTCTTTGCTCTGCCTGCATTTTTTCCTCCTGTCGTTAACGCGACCGCGGCCAACCCCCACCATACGATCGAGACTGTATCGTCTACCCATACCGGTTGAAGCAGTCCGATCGCCCCAAGGGCGACACCGCTCGCAAACACACCAAGCGCCAGCCAATCCGCGCGCTTCTTCCAAAGCCCGAACAGTACCGCTGCAAAAATTGCAATAAATAAACCAAGCCCCAACCAGCCGGATTCGTGGGCGATAAACAAGTATTGGTTTTCAATCACGATCGACTCATCGCCAAATAGCGACGCAGAACCTGTACTTCCCACGCCGGCACCTAGCGGCTGAGAAATAAGCCGCTCAAAGCCGACACCGAGCGAAGAGAAATGCTCTTCATTAGAGCTTACACTACTGCCGCCTTCGGGATTTTCATGGAGGAGTACGTTAGAGACGAAGCTGCCGCCAAGCCCAGCAATCAAGCTTCCGGCGATGGCACCCACAATTACGATAGTAGTTATCCACATTCTTGGGGAAAACTTTCGGAATACCGTAAGGAACAGGACAATACCAATCCCAATTGCTGCCGCCACTAGTGCGCTACGAGAATAACTGATCCATAGCGCCGTCGCACTACATACAAATAAAACGAAGCTCCACAAACGCACCCGTGAATCTCGCAGGTTCAACCATTGCCGTGTTATTGCCGCCGCTAAGACAGACAATACGATAACCGCATATGCCCCAAGAGGATTCGGACCACGAAGTGTACTATTTACCCGGATGTAATCGGTGTTTTTATCAATCGTAAGATACGGCATGATCGTATCCCGGCCGTATCCAATGTGCGTTAAAATATCCGGCGGCAAGAAGAACTGCATCGTGGCAAAACCAACGACGACGAACGCACCAGCAAGCCCCACTTGCAACATCAGCCGTCGGTAGCCGGGCGCCAGTTTTAATAATACGTAGACTAATGCGAAGAATAACAGATACCGAAGATCGATCACTAACCCGGCCACCGTCGGGAGGGGACCACTATAAAATACCGGAATAAGCAGTACGTGAAGCGCCGCAAAAGCTGCGATCAACCGCATAATCCAGTCGTTAAAAAGCTCTTTCCACATACCCCGCCGCGTCACAATAACGATCGCAACGGCAAGCGCAGCTAGCATTAAAATCTCTTTCCAGGTCTTGATCGCCAGATCAAACTGCGGAAATAACACCCCTAGCCCAACGCTTAAAGGAGCGTGGATAACGATTCCCGCAAATATAACCAGCAGAATGGCGGCATAAAGTTTAATGGCAGGTGTTGCTTTCACTACCTATAGTGTACTAAATAAAATGGTATAATAGCAGCTAACGATGCCCACTAAGAACACTAAATTCTATAGCCTCATTCTTATTCTCGCCGACTTTTTCGTTTTACTGCTGGCATTTACCATCGCGTATGTCCTCCGTGTGCAGTATGATCACCGGCCGCTCGTAGCAGATGTCTACGCCGTTGAATATTTCCTCAGCCTGCTCGTGATCATTCCCTTTTGGATTCTTGTTTTCGCTTCCTTAGGGCTCTACCAGTCCAGCTCGTACAACCGCCGCCTTGCCGAATGGGGTAAAATCGCCGTCGGATCATTCATCGGTATCCTGCTCGTTATTGGATGGGAATATATCAGCGAGCGCGACCTGTTCCCTGCGCGCCTCGTAGCCGTTTACGCCCTTGCTGGGTCATTCCTACTCATACTGATTGAGCGAGAGTTCCTGCGTGTCATGCGCAGCCTTTTTTTCCAAATGGGCAAAGGTATCAGCCGCGTACTCGTCATCGGTAATTCCGACGCTACGCGCGATATTGCGGACAGCCTCTCCGCTACTCATAAAAGCGGCTACAAGATCGTTGCTATTGCAGGGCCAAAAAGTGTTATTCCGCCGGGGCTAAACGTCGAGCATTTTACCTCCGTTGATGCGGCGCTAAAGCAGATCGACAAACTAAAAATCACGACTATCATCCAAACCGACCTCTACGACTCGGCCGACCGCAACCAGCGTATTCTCGGCGCGGCGCAGATCAATCACATCAGCTACAACTTTATTCCGGGCGAGTCAGAGTTCTATTCTGGAAAAAACACCGTCGACGTATTCCTCGGCTACCCGATGATTTCCGTCAGTCAAACACCACTGATCGGATGGGGATCGATTGCCAAGCACATCTTTGATATCGTTGTGTCGCTAATTCTTATCATCGTCCTTTCTCCAGTCTTTCTTATTCTCATTATTATTCAAAAGATCTTTAACCCCGGTCCAGTTTTTTACATGAGCAAACGCCTCAGTAAATTCTCCGAGCCTATCAATCTGATTAAATTCCGCAGTATGAGTGCCAAGTACGGTAAAAAAGATGCAGCCGAAGAATTCCGCGATATGGGCCGAGAAGACCTGGCGCTTGAATACGAGAAGAACCGCAAAGTAGAAAACGACCCGCGTATCACCCGCTTTGGCCAGTTCCTGCGAGTTACATCACTCGACGAGCTCCCTCAATTCTTTAATGTATTAAAAGGTGATCTCAGTCTTGTCGGACCGCGCCCGATCCTTCCTCAAGAAGCAAAATTTGCACCGGGCCGTACCGCATTACTCCATAGCGTTAAATCCGGCGTCACTGGTCTTTGGCAGGTCTCCGGTCGCAGCAATCTGTCGTTCAACGAGCGCATCGAATTAGAGTTATTCTACGCGCAAAACTGGAGTTTCTGGATGGATATTAAAATTCTATTCAAAACCATCGGCGTCGTTTTCCGTAAACGAGGCGCTAAGTAATGAAGCAGCCGAAGATTGCTATCGTCGCCGAGTTTCTTACTGTTATGGGAGGAGCTGAGCGAGTAGTCTACGAGCTTCACAAGGCTTTTCCCGACGCTCCGATTTACACGGCTATTTACGACGAAGACCGCGTGCTGCCCGAGTTTAAAAAGCTCGATGTCCGTACGACATGGCTGCAAAAGTTCCCTAAGAAGCTCCGCAAAATGTACAAGCTCTTTCCGACACTTCAAGTAAAGGCCTTCCGCGATCTCGACCTGAGTGAGTTTGATATTATCATCACCAGCTCCTATCTCAATGCAAACCAGGTACGTAAAACCCGCGACGATCAGATCCTTATCTCTTACTGCCATACGCCGGCTCGTTACTACTGGAGCCACTACGAGGAGTACAAAAAACGTCCAGGCTACGGCAAGCTCGATCCGATCATCCGCGCGCTCATCCCGTTGATGGTGCCGGGCCAACGCAAGCTCGACTACGAAGCCGCTCAAAACGTGGATATCTTTGTCGCAAACTCCACCGAGACGCAAAAGCGCATTAAAGAATACTACGGCAAACCTTCTACCGTCATCCACCCTCCGGTTGATGTCGACCGCTTTACCCCCGCACGCGAGCGCGACAACTACTACATGACGATGGGCCGCCAACTACCCTACAAACGTTACGATCTGGTTGTAGCCGCTTGTACAAAATTAAACATACCTTTAAAAGTATTCGGAAATGGCCCGGCGCATGAACAGCTCGTTAGTATCGCCGGTCCTTCGGTAGAATTTTTTACTGATCGTTTTGGCGACGCATCAGACGAAGCACTCGAAACCGCCCTTAACAACGCCAAAGGATGGATTTACGCCGCCGAAGAAGATTTTGGCATCGTTCAGGTAGAGGCACTCGCCGCCGGAGCACCCGTCATTACCTACGGCAAAGCTGGCGCTCTTGATATAGTCCAAGACGGCGAAAGCGGTATTCTCTTCCGCCATCAAACAGTCGACGACATTGTCCGTGCCATCGAAAAAGCAGAGAAAACAAAGTTCTTGCCAGCTACCCTTCGCCGCAAAGCCCGACGTTTTGACAAGGGTCTTTTCATCACAAAGATCCACAAGGTAGTCGGCGATGCAATTGTGGCAAAGTAAGCTGCAGGTTGTCGTAAAGCGCGATGTATTTATTTGCCTCATCATCGCGGTACTGTGGCAGCTTTCTATGACGATCGTTGGGTTTGCCTTCGATCATGACCTCGATCCCTCGGCGTCACTCCTAGGTCATATCATGCACTGGGATGCCGGTTGGTATCTTAGTGTTATCAGCGACTGGTACGCAAGCAATCTTGCCTCTGCCGCTTTCTATCCGCTCTACCCGCTTGCGGTGTGGACAGTGAGTCTGTTCGGCATAATTAATATCCCTGTTGCCGCACTCCTTGTTAATACTATCTGTCTGTTTTTTGCCTTATTGGCGTTGCTACGAATCACGCACATCCTTATTGGCGGTAAACTTTCTTATTTGCCTGTTCTCCTTCTTTTCGCATTCCCTTCCGCATTCTTCATGCACGTCTTCTATACGGAATCGCTCTTTATTGCCATTGGCCTATGGGCATACCTATTTGCTCTTCAAAAAAAGTGGTGGCAGATGGGCATTCTCCTTGCACTAATCACGGCTTGCCGCCTCCCCGGCCTTTTGATCGTTGCACTTTGTAGCCTCGAGTTTTACCGCGCACATGCCTGGAACTTAAAGCAAGCATTTAAGGATAAAAATGTTCTCACCTTTTTACTCGCGCCTATTGGTTTTCTCTTCTACGGCAGCTACCTCTTCTTAACAACCGGCGACGGACTCGGCATGCTTCACGCATATCAACACACAGACGACTGGGCATACCAACAGTTCAATATCAATATCTTTGAAACAATCTTTCGTGCAGGGCATCAGCCTATCAAAGCCTTCCTGGGAGTGCGTCCGCTCGATAACGACATCATTGTAAATCACCTCATTCCGTTCGTCTCACTCGTGCTCATTGCCGCATCGTCGCTTTACTTTTTACTTGTCGCCAAAAAGAAGTTCATACCTATCGGATTTTACGGATTACTATCAATCGTTCTGTTTACGCTAAATAACAACGTCGTTTCCGTGCATCGGTACGCGCTCCCTGTATTTGGGGTATATCTGTTCGGAGCACTTCTTTGGCACAAGTACAAAAAAGCTCGGCCATTTATACTTATCGCGACGACTTTATCATTTATTTTGCAGCTTGTTCTCTACTCGCGCTTTATCGGTGATATTTTCGCCGGATAATCATAACCACGTTATTGATTTTTAAGCACTTATATGTTAATATAAGATTATAAAACCATGTCAAACAAAAATAACGAAAATCTAAGTCCAACTTCCTTCGAAGCTTCAACAGACGTTGATCTGCTCGATTATGAGACAGCTTTTAAAGATCTCGTCGAGCAGGATCCACAGCTTCAAGCGCTTATAGAAGAAGCCAAGCACCTGCAAGCCGCAGGAAAGATCGAAGAAATGGAAGGCTATGTCGGCTCCGGTGGAGATAAAGACGTCATCGCCTATAACGGCATGGCACTCAAATTAAAACGCAGTGAAGCCCGCAGGGACATCGCCAAACAAGTCGAGCCACTTCTCAAAGGAAAAGGTGTCGCGGATCTCGAGCAACTTATTGCCGTAGATAACGAAAACGGCGTCGCTCTCACGACCCTTCATGATGGAACTCCCATCTCAAAGGTCTCGGCAAAAGATCTGCTTAAAATTAAACGTCCGCACCTCGCAAGGCTACATACTGCACTTGATGAAATGCGAGCCCGTGGCCTTCATCCACACAACATGGGAGGCGTCTTGTTTGACGAAGAGTCAGGCTTTAGTTTTGTAGACTACGAAAAATCCGATGACGAAGGCGTCTTTAACCGCGGTGACATAAATTCCACCGAGTCATTCCTGCGTTTTATACTGGAAGACCATGAGAAATTCGACGAACTCAACCGATGGCGATTCGAAATGGGTGCAAAAATCCCCGCCTCCGAATATAAAACCACCGGTGTCCGCGCCCTTACGATGAACGTCGTGCTTCGCCGTTACGAAAAGCTAAGGAAGACTACTCAACAGTAACGCTTTTCGCCAAGTTCCTTGGCTGGTCGACGTCGTTTCCACGGGCAACGGCGACGTAGTAAGCGAACAGCTGCTGGACTACGTTCATGACGATCGGCGCTAGTACATCGAGCTCCGTTTTAACCCGGATAACCGTCTCAGCGTCGATTTCTTTGTCGCTGTTTGTAATAGCCAGTACGTGCCCACCCCGAGCGTTTACCTCAGAGAGGCCGCTGATAGACTTATCAAATAGCCAGCCTTCAGCAAGAAGCATCACTTCAAAGAAGCGATCATCAATAAGCGCAATCGGACCGTGCTTGAGTTCACCCGTCGCGTACCCTTCAGCCTGGATGTACGAGATTTCTTTTAGCTTCAAAGCACCTTCAAGCGCTACCGGAAAGAGCGTGTCACGGCCTAAGAAGAGGGCGTGATCGTACTTGGCATACTTTTTAGCAACCTTGGCGATTTCTGACTTATGCGCCTTAATGACCTTGGCGATTTCATCAGGTAGCTTTGAGAGTTCAGTAACGTATTCCGATGTTTCCTGCATGCCGGTTCCCTTTGCCTGCGCCAGCTGAATACCAAACATTGTCATTGCAGAGACCTGTGAAGTAAAGGCCTTGGTGCTCGCCACTGAAATCTCTGGACCAGCATGAACATACACGCCGCCGTCTACCTCGCGTGCGATAGTTGAACCAACCGCATTAATAATACCGAGCGTCTTTACGCCGCGGCGCTTGATCTCGCGCAGACATGCCAGCGTATCTGCCGTTTCACCCGATTGCGACACGACGAGCGCAACGCTGTTTTTTGGCATATGGAATGAACGGTAACGAAGCTCTGAGGCGACGGCAACATCGACCGTCAGACCGTCAACAAGCTTCTCCAGGTAATACGCCGCAAGCAGACCCGCATAATACGCCGTGCCACAACCAATGATCGTGACATGCTCGACACTGCGCAGCTCATCGACAGTCATATTAAGACCACCGAGCTGAACGCGGTGGTCGTCAACGATGACGCGACCATTAAGCGTTGAGGCAAGTGTTTGCGGTTGTTCGCTGATTTCTTTTAGAAGGAAATGATCGTAGCCCTGCTTTTGAATCGCCTGCATGTCGACTTCAATCGTCTCGACATTCGCAGAAAGCGGCTTTGCCGATAGGTCTTTAAGATCAACACCATCTTTCGTACAAACAGCGATTTCGCCGTCATTTAGATAAATAGCCTGAGAAGTATGACCGACGAGGGCCGATGCGTCGCTAGCAATCAGCGTCTCGCCGTTGCCAACGCCAATAATAAGCGGGCTTCCTTTTCGAGCCACGATGATTTCGTCGGGCTGGCGAGTAGATACGACTGCAATGCCGTAGGTTCCCACGACGAGTTGCAGCGCTTCGGTAACAGCATCCAGCAGCGAAGTCTTTTTGTCATAAAACGAGTCGATCAGCGCCGCCAGGACTTCGGTATCTGTCTCGCTCTTGAACTTGTGATCTTTAAGTTCAGCCTTTAAATCTTTGTAGTTCTCGATGATACCGTTATGAACAAGAAAGATGTCGCCAGCGGAGTGCGGGTGAGCGTTTGATTCGCTAGGTTCACCATGGGTTGCCCAGCGAGTGTGACCGATACCGACAGCATCCTCGCGCTGGCTCTCGTCTACTCGCGATGAGAGTTCGGCTACTTTGCCTTTTGCACGAAGCAGCGTCGCTTTGCCCGATCCGGCGACAGTTACGATTCCTGCCGAGTCATAGCCGCGATACTCAAGTCGCCTTAGGCCGCTTGTTAGGATATTTTGAGCATTACGAGTTCCGATGTAACCAACAATTCCGCACATATATCCCCCTTTGAATTACCCTTCAAGTTTACTTACGAGCAGTTTGTAGCTCTTGAGATCGTTAACGGCGATCCACAGCCCATCAACAAGTCCGGCCGTCCATAGCTTTCCTTCTTCAGCGAGAAGCGGGAAGAGTACTTGTTCGAAGTCTGTCTTCTCGCTAAGGCTAAACAGCTCCTTAAAACGAGGGAACGCATCTGGCGAAAATACCGTGATACCAACGTGTGCTGGCACCGGAATAAACGGATACATCTGAGTATCCACAACGGCGCCGTCAACGACCATCATGCCGGTTGAGGCGTACGCTTGGCCTGTACCGAGAACGGCAGTTGCGATCATACCTTTCTTTACACCCTCAACATGCGCATCGCAGATATAGCGCGGGAACGAGCCGGGGAAATCCAGAATGACATCATCCGGATTAGCAACGATCAGGTTGCAGTCCTCTGGAATAGATCCGTTTTCAAGAGCATGACGGATGGCGCCGCCCTTTCCAACAGGATGCTCAGGATCGTAACTGTAAGTAACCTCTACGCCAAGCGCTGAGCCATCACCAATACGCTCTTCGATACTATGCGCATTATGAAAAACCGAGGCGACGAATTTTTTAATTCCTGCGTCTCGGTACATTCGGATGGCCATTTCGATCATCGTGTCGCCATTCGGCAATTCATGGGCATTTTTTTGCGTGGCCGCACCTTCTAATACAGAGCTAAATCGGCTGCTTTCGCCGCCTGCCATCAGGACGACGACTGTCTTCTCGGCGAATCTTTGCCATTCGTCCTCGCTTATAGGTTCTGGTTTACGGAAACTTGCTATTTTTTGGCCTAACTCATCGAGTTCTGACTGTAGTGACACGGTAGGTAAGTCCCTTCTCTGTAGTAATGCAACAGTATGAAAGTTTCTAATTACCCCCTTATTATACCGCACCCTCGCCAGGGGGTTCGTTGCGTTTTCTACGTATATACTAAAAACGCTCATGATACAATTAGTTATATGAATATACTCGTTACAGGCGGCGCAGGATACATCGGATCACACACTATTATTGAACTTATTGAAAGCGGACACTCGGTAGTCGTTGTTGATAATCTCTCCAACAGCAACCCAGAATCGCTCCGCCGAGTCGAGCAAATCACCGGCTCTTCTATTCCCTTCCACGAGTTTGACCTTCGTGACGGCGCAAAGTTAAACGAACTCTTCGAAAGCAACTCGTTTGACGCAGTTATTCATTTTGCCGGCCTCAAAGCCGTTGGCGAATCCGTACAAAAACCACTCGAGTACTACAGCAACAACCTCGACTCTACCCTTATTTTGCTTGAAGCCATGAAGAGCCATGGCGTAAAGAAGCTCGTCTTTAGTTCTTCGGCAACTGTTTACGGTGAGCCAGAAGAACTTCCTCTTGTAGAAACAAGCCGCGTCGGAGTTGGCATCACGAACCCATACGGCCAGACCAAATTTATGATCGAGCAGATCCTAAAAGACCTGTGCGTCGCTGATCCGACGTTTGAGATTACGCTCCTTCGCTACTTTAACCCGGTAGGTGCACACAAGAGCGGTCTTATTGGCGAAGATCCAGGCGGACTGCCAAATAACCTACTGCCTTACGTCACACAGGTAGCGGTCGGTAAACTAGAAAAAGTTAGCGTCTTC
>DASUVJ010000059.1:0-6466 GCA_036378995.1 Saccharimonadales bacterium (SeqCode) | reverse complement strand
GGTCCTCCGGCAGTAGAACCCAACGTGCCACGCTGCGTCAAAGCGATTAATCAAGCGCTAGAAAGAATCTCTTTTTAGAAACTGGATGGTACCGTCCGCTCAATGCGGATTCCAGTGTCTAAAACGGGATTTTTTTGCTTGAAAGGACACATGCAATGGATCAAAAGCCGCAATTTACCATAGAAGACATGACTGCCGATACTGTTGAGCAGGCAACAAAGATGCGACTAGAATCGTGGCTGGAGACATATGCGAATGATGAGGCAGGCGTGACACGTGAATGGATTGAAGCGCGTAACAGGCTGCAGCTTTCTCCCGAAAAGGTAGCCGAGCGCAGAAAGCGCTTAGAAAACCCAAACGGTGCACGTTGGGTTGCCAAGGATACAAATGGCAATGTCATCGGCGCGGCTACTCCATATAAGGACGATGCAGGTATTCAGCATGTCGGCTCGCTGTATGTTCACAAAGACTGGCACGGTAAAGGTGTCGGCGGCGCATTGATGCAAAAAATTATTGAGTGGTCGGATCCAACAAAACCGATTGAGCTTGGCGTCGTTACTTACAACGCCCGAGCCAGAGCTTTTTATAAAAAGTGGGGATTTGAGGAAATACCAGGTTCAGAGACATTATTCGATAACAAGATTCCGGAAATAAAGATGATCAGGAAAGGAGACCAGCAATGAAATTTAAATCAGGAACCCGTCGCCGAGCACTAGAGTACGAAAAAGATATTGTTCTTCAGTGGAAGAAAAACAAGACGTTTGAAAAATCCGTCGAGATGCGTCCAAAAGACAACTCGTATGTATTTTATGACGGCCCTCCGTTTATCTCTGGTGTACCGCATCACGGAACACTCCTTAGCTCCATTGTAAAAGACGTCGTTCCGCGTTACCAGACGATGCACGGCAAGCGAGTCGAGCGTGTTTGGGGTTGGGACTGTCATGGTCTTCCTGCTGAGCGCTACACCGAGAAGAAACTCGGTATTCGTAGCCGCGAAGAGGTACTTGAGTACGGCATTGAAAAGTATATCCTGGCTTGTCGCGACAACATGGTGCAGACCGCTGGCGTTTGGGAAGATACGGTTGACCGCATCGGTCGCTGGGTCGACTTTAAGGGTGCTTACAAAACCATGGACCGTGAATACATGGAAAGTATTTGGTGGGCATTTAAGACCCTATACGAAAAGGGTAAGATCTACGAAGGCGAAAAGGTGCTGATGTACTGTACACTCGATGCAACGCCGCTTTCGAAGGCAGAGGTAACGATGGATGCCGGCGCCTACCAGGATGTTACCGATCCGTCGGTATTCGTGAAGTTTAAGCTGACCGATGAGGATGTTAGCTTGCTTGCCTGGACGACTACTCCCTGGACACTTCCTGCTAACACGGCCGTTGCAGTGAACAAAGATTTTGACTATGTTCAGGTCGAAGTTGGTGGTGAACAACTCGTTGTCGCGAAGGATCTCGTCGAGAAAGTCCTGACCGATGAAAAACACCAGCTACTGGATCACAAAGTTGTCCGCGAATTAAAGGGAAGTGAGCTGGTTGGCAAAAGTTATGAGCCGCTCCTTGGCGTTGACCGTGGCGAAAACGCGCACAAAATCTGGCACGCCGACTACGTCAGCCTTGAATCTGGTTCAGGTATCGTTCACCTTGCACCGGCATACGGTGAAGAAGACTTCATCTTAGGCCAGGAAAAGAAGGTGCCGGTCGTTCATGTTATCGATGCAAACGGTCTTTACACCGAAGGTGAATGGGAGGGTCAGAATGTCTGGGAAACCAACAAGCCGATCGCAAAGGCGCTGCACGAACGCGGCATCGTCTGGAAGATCGAATATTATCGCCACAGCTACCCGCACTGTCACCGTTGCGGCACTCGTTTAATGTACCGCGCTCACCCAAGCTGGTTTATGGACATCGACTCGCAGCGCACACAGATGCTCGAGCAAAACGGCGACATCAACTGGTTCCCGCCACACCTTAAAAACGGTCGTTTCGCGAAAACAGTCGAACAAGCGCCGGATTGGAATATCTCTCGCGACCGCTTCTGGGCGACTGCCATGCCTGTCTGGAAGGGTACGGATAAAACCGGCAAAGAACACGTGAAAGTCATTGGCAGTTACGCAGAGCTCAAGGAACTTTCGGGTGTCGAGCTCGAAGATTATCACCGCCCATGGGTCGATGACGTCACATTCGAGATCGACGGCGTCACCTACAAGCGCATCGACAAGGTGATGGACAGCTGGTTCGAAGCAGGCAGTATGCCGTTTGCCCAAATCCACTATCCGTTTGAAAACAAGCAAAAATTCGAGGCTAATTTCCCAGGTGACTTCATCGTGGAATACATCGGCCAGGTGCGTGCATGGTTTTACTACATGCACTCAATGAGTGTCGCGCTCTTTGGCGAAAACTCATTCAAGAACGTCATTGTTACGGGTAATGTTGCTGGTAACGACGGCCGCAAGATGAGCAAGAGCTACGGTAACTACACCGACCCGAACGTATTGATGGATCAGTACAGTGCCGACAGCCTGCGTTTCCTGCTGCTTCAGTCGCCACTGCTTAACGGCGAAGATTTTGCACTTCAAGACAAGGAAGTAGGTGATGTTGCCCGTAAGCTCAGTATGGTCTGGAACATGTACGACTTCTTTACGATGTATGCTGAAGTAGACGGCTGGGAGTTTAAGGGCGAGCTGAGCGATCCGACTGCGGATCTCGAGAACCCGCTTGACCAATGGATCGTCAGTCGCGTGCACCAACTCAATAAAGAGGTTGAAGTACATATGGACGCCTATGATATACCTAACGCGGTCAAGCCGATCCTACCGTTCATCGAAGATGCTTCTAACTGGTATGTCCGTCGCTCGCGCCGTCGTTTCTGGAAATCTGGCGACGACACTGACAAAAACAACGCTTACCGTACGCTGCATTACGTTTTGACACACCTTGCGCAGGTGATGGCGCCATTTACGCCATTCCTCGCTGAAGAACTGTACCAAAAACTTACCGGTGGTGAGAGTGTGCATCTTTTGGATTGGCCAAAGGCAGGTCATGTGAACGAGCTGGTCGTAAAAGATATGGAAACTGTCCGTGAGTACGTTAACCTTGGTCTTAGTATCCGCGCAAAGGAGCGCACGAAGGTTCGTCAGCCGCTTGCGAGCGTAACTGTGCCATCAATGGGTGAGTTCGTTGACTTTGAAGATATCCTGACCGAAGAGCTTAATGTCAAAAGCGTAAAGCAGGGCAAAGAACTCGCGCTTGATCTAACGATTACACCCGAGCTAAAACGTGAAGGCCTTATGCGCGAAGTAATCCGTCATGTGCAAAATGCCCGCAAAAACGCCGGTCTTAACGTTGATGACCACATCGTGCTCGGTCTTACGACACCTGATACCGATCTTGCGAAGGCAATCAGTGAGCACAAAGAGACTATTATCGCCGAGACGCTTGCTGACAGCGCGGACGATAATGAGTACGAACATACATCCACAGTTAAGGTTGAAGCAGCCGAGCTGCGGCTAAGCCTGCAAAAGGCCTAAGCCTCTATAAATAAAATACCTCCGCTACCGTGCGGAGGTATTTTATTTGTTAGTAGTTTTAGTTTTTGATTTCAACGCCGCCAAGAACGACATCGCCGACAATTGTTAGAACAGGTGCTTTTTTGCCTGTGGGTTTTGTTTTTACTTCAACGCCGCCTGCGATCGGGGTGATAGTCGACTTAACCTCCCAGCCTTCAGGTACCTTAATATCAACGCCACCAAGCACAGTTAGTACGTTAAGTGTTGCATCTTCCTTAATCTCAGCTTCGCGCAGGTCGATCTCGATGCCGCCGAGAATCGCAGAAACTTTACCGCCCTTATAGTTTTTCGACTCATTTTTAGTAGAGCTGCCAGCAAGAAGCGCGGTAATGTCATCGAGGTCTTTTTTGTTAACACCCTTATGAGTGTGCGACCGATTGACTAAAGTAGAGATACCGACGGCAATAATGACAAGCGGCCAAAATAGCTGCCAAGGGTTTACCGAAATGATATCTAATTCGCGCAGCTGCAGCAGGGAGCCTACAGTCACAAGAATAAGCGGCCAGATGAAGTTACGGGGATCATTCATAAAGAACAGGATGCCAGCAACGATAATGGCTATCGGCCACCAGTCCTGGAAAACCTCGCCGATGGACACGACATTAAGGCTGTTAAGAAGGGCAAGTACGCCAACGCCAATAATCGCGGCGCCTGCAATTGTACGGGTAATTTGTTTATTCATGAATATAGAATAGCATGTGCAGGGAAGCCGGACTATATGAATAACAGAGGTATATAACCACAAGCAAAATACTATTTATAAACTAAATTAGACTTTAATAAAAAAAGATGTTGACATATATTTACCACCCGCGTATGATGGGAAAAGTGTCGCGCCCCAAAAAGGCGCACGCAGCACCAGATCATTTGGTGCGTACGGTAAGACCAGTAGATTCACAGATAGCGGCCTAGCCGCAGGATTGGGGAAACACCATGTCCCGTCGCATCACCGCACTCCGCGCCAGCATCGGTGGCGGCATCGCCGCTCTGGCGGTCACCGCCGTCATCGTCGCGACCAGCGCGTCGACCACCTCCGCGTCCTACCAGGACAGCGCGAGCGTCCCGGCGCAGGTCACCTTCGGCACCGTCGACATCTCCGTCGCCGGCGAGGTCAACTTCGCCGAGCTGGAGCCCAGCACGGCCGAGAGCGACCACGTCCAGACGCAGCAGGTGACGCTGACCAACAGCGGCACCGTCGACGGCGACGTCACCGTCGGTACGCCGTTCACGGTCTCTGACTTCACCGTCCCGGCGAGCGCGCAGGGCGTCAACCTCAACCAGGTCAAGGTCCGGGTCCCCGGCTACCTCAACACCTGGACGCCGCTCGGCTCGATGCCGCAGACCGTGGCCGTCGGCAAGCTCGGCGTCGCGGGCTCGGCGACCGCGTCGAAGGTCGTGAAGTTCGAGGTCAAGATCGACTCGGCCGGCAACGCCGCGGACAACAAGTTCATGGGCGTCAAGGCCAAGGGCTCGTTCACCGCGACCCTGACCAGCGACTGATCATCTGATCGAGTCGCGCGCCGCGGCAAGATGATCTGGATGCCGCCCCGGACCCCCTCGAGTAGGGGGCCGGGGTGCCCATCCGCCCGAATGCTATTGATACGCGCTTGGGATTCTGAATCTAATTCGGGATCTGACGCACCTACCCATAGCAAGTTCGTTCTGAGGAGAGAACGTATGCCCCGTTCCGTTATCGCAGGAGTCGCGATGGCGGCTGCTGTTGCAGTTACCGTGCTCGTCACGGGTCCGGCAACAACGGCCAGCCTCACCGACTCCGTGACGGTCCCGTCCGGGATCACTTTCAAGATCGACCCCGGACCGACCGATCCGTCCGAACCTCCCGTTCAGGAAACCAAGGAGCCCAAGCCGCCGTCCAACCCGACAACACCGCCCAAGGCGGACGACAACGAACCGGCGGTGACCGAGAGCTCGGCGCCGCAGAAGCCGGCCGACGAGTCGACCGAAGAAGCGGAGCCGGTACCGACTAGCTCGGCCACTCCGGACTCCCTCGAAACAGAAGAGAAGGAGGAGAACGCCGATGACACGGTGGCTCCGTAAGTACGTCGTCCCGGTACTCGTGGCGCTTTCGGTCTGCGGCGGCCTGCTCGGCGCAGGATGGGCCGTGGCCGACCACTACGGTTTGTCACGCTACACCGTGAGAACCGGATCGATGCTGCCGCTCTACCCGGTCGGTACTTCGGTCGTCATCTCCACCAAGGACCGCAGCCCCGAGCGTGACGACATCATCACGTTCCGCAACCCGCAGAACGGTCAGATCACCACGCACATCTTCGGCGGCTACAACGCCGACGGAACGCTGAAGACCCGGGGGATGGCCAACGCCGCACCCGACAAGTTCAGTCCTGCGCCCACTCGCGACGACATCGTGGGTACGGTGGTCTTCTCGACGCCGCTCACCGTGGCGGCCTACTGGACGCACCAGCAGGGTATCGGGCTGATCCTGATCGCTCTGGCGATCGTGGCCCTGATGTTCATGTACAGGGCCGTGGGCAGGAACGAACAAGCGAAGGACACTTCGGTGTCACCGGCCGCAGAGCCGGCACCTACACCCGCCTGATCCCATCCGACCGCCGCGTCGAGCATCTGCTCCGTCGGCCCGGATGGGGTCGGCGGGCATTTGCTTTTCTGGGGCTATTGACTTTTTAAAATATTTATGCTTAAATTTAATTAAGCAAACGCTAAAACAAAAAACGATTATGTCATTATTTCACCACGTATCATTACCAACACCTGACCCGCTTGGTGGGGGACTCCGCGAGGAAATCCAGGCAGAGCAACTTGAGACCGAAGCAATTACTCTTGAAGAGGGAATTGATGAAGGCGCATTGTCGCAGTACTGGCAGGGTGTCGAAGAGGATATTCAAAAGG
>DASUVJ010000058.1:0-4292 GCA_036378995.1 Saccharimonadales bacterium (SeqCode) | reverse complement strand
TTCCGGCAACAGCAAGAAGAAGCGCTGCTATCTTATTTTTTACGCCCCGCACGTTTCCTGCCTAGGAAAACTACGGTTCCAACAAATCCAAGTAGTAATGCCAGAGTCAAAAGACGCATCGGCCAATTGGCAATAAAGACGATCTTCGTTGGTAGTTTTTCCGTTTTTCCAAAACTGGTCACTTCGCCGTCAACCTTAAACAGGCCGAACGTTGCTCCGTTTTCCCAAATAACCGGAACATTACGGACCTTTTGCGGAATAACCTTGGGGTCGCGCTCATGCGCATATTTAACGCCGCCAAAAAGATCGCTCACTGTCACTTTTACTTTCGAGGTAAAATGAACGGATCCCTCGTTGGCAATTTTAAGATCACCTTTCATAGGGGCCTCTTGCAGCAAAGGCAGGTTCCATTCCTGAATCTTGCTTTTCTCGATCGCATTTCCTGATACGCGGAGGTAAATAATAGATCCGACTCGCTTGCGCGTAACAACGCCCATACTGCCTTTATCTTCGGTTTCGGCAAAAATTGTAGCGTAGTAACTGCCCGCTCCCGTTCCTTCGGGAACCGTTATGGTAAATGGAATCGTATCTTGGTTACCCACCTTAAGATCGCTCGTGGTTTTGCCAAGCGTGAACCACTTCGTTATATCAATCGCATCCTTGATAGGGCTAAAGTATGGCTGATAATCCTCGCCCGTAACACTGTACGGTGTTGCATAAACTTTATAGCTATAATCCAGTTCGCTCTGATTGATGACAAGCATCTCGCCCTTATAGCTCGCTCCTGGCTTAAGTTCTACATCAAAAGACGTCGGGGAGACAGTCAATCCGCTTGACGCCGCGCCCGCTGTTTGCGCACCCACTCCCAATAACCCTACGGCGAGAGCAAGTAATAGTACTTTTATCCCACCGTTGATCATTTGTCTCATATAAAGAGCTTTCTCTTGTTAGTTTGCCGTTGCAGTGTACGTTACCGTATCACTGTAAGTTCCGGTCGGCTGGCTCGTATTAGCCGCCACTCCGTACCACACGGTAGTCGTATCATTGCTTGCAGTCGTTGCAGTTGTTTTGATCGTGTTTGGAGCAGAGTTCGCCGGTATTCCAGCAAATGTTCGAGCGCCAATTGCTGCGCTGTTTTGCGAGTTTGTAGGACCCGCACCGAAACCACCCACGCCATCAACACGGTAGCCCCATGTATTTACCGCTTGAACAACAGGCGAAGCCTGAGTACCGGCAGATGCTGGAATGTTGTTACTACCGGACACCAGTGTAGTCGTTGCGTCCGAGTCGGCAATCTGAAGCGTATATCCTGCAGAGTTGTTCGTACTGACCGTCAGCGTATCACTGGCGATAGTCTGCGCACCCGCGCCCGTAGGAGTAACGTTTACCGTAACAGTTCCGTTACTCGTAAAGACGCTGATCACAGAGCTGATAGCGGAGTTAATCGTCGTACCCGTTGTTGCCGCACCGGCTACCGCAGGAAGAGCAAAGGTACTAAAGAGAAGCGCGAGAGCGAATAGCGTGCTTAGATATTTCTTACCTCGTTGAGCCATCTTTTAAATCTGTTCCTTTTGCGCATATGTACGCACTATATGTATCAACTATATCGCTTACGGTTTTCGAATGCAATGATTATTTTTTACTGATTTTTTCCTTTTTTGTGCCTTCGCGTTCGGTCGACGTACTCGCAAACGCCATACCGAAGACTATACCAATAGGAAGTCCGAACGCGATCCCTATCGACAGGCTGTCAAACATAAGCCAGCCGATCACGCTTCCGATAATGATCCCGACGATCATCATCGAAAAGCGCGTCTGTTTTGATGACTTTGGTTTTGTGCCTGACTCTGCCGCCATTAGATCCTCCTTTAATAAACGTTGGGCGTATTGCGGATAGAAACACCACCCATAATCGCCATACCGGAAATAACGAGTGTCGGTGATTTTTTATCTGACTTCTGAGAAGTCTGGTCGTCAGTGCCGCCCATAACATTGCTCATTTTGTTTTTGATCGTCACGTTCTCGGGAACAATCAGCTCAATACCTCCCCAAAACGTAAATGCCTCAATAACTGCTCCGTCTTCGATTTTTGCCTGGCGAAGATCAAGCTTGGCGCCGCCCATAATTGCCGTAATTGTAGATGACTTAAAGTGGTCCGACGTATTCACGCTGCCGCTTCCCGAAAGAATGGCCGTGACGTCTTCGCGCTCCGCTTCTGTTGCGCGGTCTCCATGATATGATTTTCGGAAAACGAGCCCCGCTCCTACTACTATGAGGATCAGTGGCCAAATAACCTGCCATGGTTCAAAATCGACATATCCTAATTCTCGCAGTTGGTATGCACCGCCAAGCGTTACTAAAAACGCAGCGACCAGCCAGCTGCGGGCATTATTTATAAATACCGCGACACCGGCAAGTACGATCAGCATCGGCCACCAGTTCTCGAACAGCCAGTTTAGTTGATAAACACCAATCGAATTAAGTAGCAGCGCTACACCGATCGCTATGATGACGATTCCGCTGAATGCTCGAGTTGCTAGTGGACGGTTCATTTGTAAATTATCTCCTGATATCACTCATTAATTATGCGCCCAGCGCCTGAAGGACATGGTACATAACATATACCGGCCAAACGATCGCTTTTAGAAGCCCCAGGATAACCTCCCAAAACCCACCACTAGACTGCTGAATAAAGTAAATAGCCGCTCCGATATATGCTAAAAAGAGCATAAATCCAAACTGACCGGCGCCGTTTACCATTTTGACCGATTTATCGTGACTGCTCATTACACCCTCCTGTTTTCTATTATTGTACATAATGTTTGACATTTTTTTCGTTATGACTTAACATTTAACCATATGGTTGAATATACATTAAGCCTAGATAATATTTTTAGCTCACTTGCGGATCCTATCCGTCGGGACATCCTCAACCGCGTCCGTTATGGCGAGCTGAATATCAGCGAGATTGCAGCGCCCTACTCCGTTTCCCTGGCAGCAATCTCCAAACACCTTAAAATTCTTGAACGCGCGCAGCTGATAACCAAACGAAAGCGAGGAAAGGAGCAACTTGTGACTATTTCACCCGCCGCGTTAAAACAAGCAGATGATTACATCGAACAATATGCCGTCCTATGGAACGATAGGTTCGACCGACTAGAGACATTATTAAACAAAGGAGAATAATATGGACAAAACTAAAGTAACTAAAGATTTTGAAACAAACACCCTAACAATCGAACGCACATTTGACGCTCCCCGCGAGCGTGTCTGGGATGCTTATGCAGACGCTGACAAATTCGTGCAGTGGTGGGGTCCAGAAGGCTGGGAAACGACAGTCAAGGAGTTAAACCTCACCCCAGGCGGCCGCAACCATTACTGCATGAAATGTGTCGACGAACGCCAAGGCGAATGGTTTAACCAAGAATCTTGGGGAATGATGGTCTTTGAAGACGTCAACGAGCCTGCAAGCTTTACTTACAAAGATTACTTCTCTGACGCAGAAGGCACCCTTAATAAAGAGATGCCGACCATGACAATTACTATGGACTTCATCGAAGAAGACGGCAAGACAAAGGTCGTCAGCCGTGGTGTTGTCGAGTCGAAAGAACAGCTCGAACAGTTGGTCAACATGGGCATGGTTGAAGGTATCACCAGCACTATGGACAAACTGGAAACCTTCCTAGCAAAATAAACAGGCGTTCAGCAAAAATACCCCGCACAATCAGGCGGGGTATTTTATTAGGATTTGACCAAGTTCGTTTCCGATGGATCTTTTATGCGCACAACCTTGTAATCATCCGGATCCTGGTATCCCATCGGTGAAGTTCGGATAACCGTCACTTGTTGTTCATGCGCCTCTTTTAAGATGCACGGATACCACGCCTGATCATCCGTATCAAAATACTGCCAAAGTCCCGTCAGGTAACTTAGTCCACGCTCACGAACGATTCGCTCCGCTTCTTCCCGACTGGTCATGCGGTCGATCGGATAGCCGAACATCGTCTGAGCCTGCCAGCTTGAGCCTTCTTCGGCGACAAACCCTAGCAGTTCTTTGTCTTCTTCGCGTATGACCGCGTGCTTTTTATTCCCGCTCATTCGTTTTATCCTTTACAAATTATTCAACTCGGCGCGCAAAGTACTCTTCAGTTTCACGCATAAATATCTCAGCCGTTTTTGGTCCTACCCCGTAGAGTTTCTGCAGGCGTTTCGACAGCTCCTCTTCGTTCTCACTTGCTTCAAGCATCAAGTAGAGTGACCCGTCGTAAAAATCTGTCAGCTGCTGCATACAG
>DASUVJ010000057.1:0-5680 GCA_036378995.1 Saccharimonadales bacterium (SeqCode) | reverse complement strand
GCGAGTTGCCGGACATGACCTCAATAAAGAAACGAGAGCTATCCGTTCAAAGATCAGCCTCACCGGGCAATATGCCGCGGTAGACGAGAAGCTAACAGGCCGCGAAAACATGTACATGATCGGCGAACTTTGCGGCATTAGTAAAAAAGAGACCAAAAAACGCACCGAGCGGCTGCTTGATCAGTTCGAACTTACGGCAGACGCCGATAAAGTCTCTAGTGCATATTCGGGCGGCATGCGTCGTAAGCTCGATCTTGCAATGAGTCTCATTAACCTGCCAGAGATCATCTTTTTGGATGAACCGACAACCGGACTCGATCCGCGAAGCCGCAAAGCGATGTGGGAAATTATTGACGGCCTCCGTAATCAAGGTGTTACTATCTTCCTAACAACCCAATACCTTGAAGAAGCTGATCAACTTGCCGATAAAATAATCGTGATTGACGGTGGAACAGTTGTTGCCGAGGGCACTCCTGATGAACTAAAGAGCCGTGTCGGCGACCGCTCGCTGCTGCTTACCTTTGCGACCAAAAACGACGCAAAGGCAGCAAGCAAACTCTTTAGCCCTGAAGATATCCTATCAGCAGGTGAGGGCGTAACAATCAGTATCAAAACCGACGGCAGTGTCACTTATACAAAACGGATCATGGATATCTTGTATGCGTCCAAGGTGCAGCCAATTGATATGACATTCCATGCGCCAACCCTCGACGAAGTATTTTTTGCGCTTACTGGAAACAATGACAAAAAGAAGGATAACGATGAAAACTAACCTATTTAGCGGCACACGAAATTCCTGGACGATGGTAAAACGCTCCATCAAACACGACCTCCGCAGCGTCGATGCACTTGCAATGTCGATTATCCTGCCCGTAATGCTACTTGTTCTTTTTACGACTATCTTTGGCGGCGCAATTAACACCGGCACAGACTACATCAACTATGTGGTGCCCGGAGTGTTTATGGTGTGCTTAAGTTTTGGCACGGCAGGCACTGCTGTGAGCGTATGCGACGACAACATGAAGGGTATCATCGATCGTTTTCGCTCCATGCCCGTAAACAGCGCATCTGTTTTGACGGGGCACGTCGTCGCGAGTATGATCCGAAACACGTTCGCAATGATTGTCGTATCACTCCTAGCAGTAGCCCTTGGTTTTCGCCCCGAAGCCACGCCACTTGAATGGCTTGGTGTATTCGGTATACTCTGGCTCCTCATGCTTGCACTTACATGGGCGGCAGCCGCCTTTGGGCTGTTCGTAAAAAACGTGGAAGCCGCTGGCTCGTTCATGTTTACAACGATGCTCTTCCCATACTTAAGCAGCAGCTTCGTACTCATCTCGACGCTACCCGACTGGCTCGAAGGATTTGCCCGCGAACAGCCAATCAACCATGCGGTCGAGGCAATTCGTGCACTGCTTCTCAATGGCTCGGTAGGTGACCATGCCTGGATCACGGCCGTTTGGTGCCTTGGCATTACCGCAGTAATGTACGTAATCTCTCGCATCTTGTTTCAACGCCAGGCGGCATAGTCAAAAGCTATTCTTCTGCGACATAGAACCGCTGCTGTTCTAGGGGCAGTGACGGGATCCAGGGATCTTCGTCAAAAACACGCTTAAGCTCGCGGCTCCACTCCCACCAATCTTGCTCGGGACGAGGGTCAATCTTAGCCCTAAACCAGGAGCGATGCCAGGATTCAGGAATGCCGTGGAACAAAAGTATTTCTTCTCTGCGGTCTTCAGGCATGATTAATACATTGGGATGCTCAGAGTAGTCAGTTCCTTCGGGCAAGTACTGCTGCCAGGTCGGATCCATATACATTACGTCGCCATTTGGCATCATTGTTCGCAAAAAATGATGATTATTACCAGCCTCGAACCACCACATGTGTTGGGTTTCTACTCCGAGTTTCCGGAGTTCGTGCTGCATAAGGTAAAAGAGTGGACTACAGCTGCCAGGTCCCTGGCGGGACATATCCTGCCGAATACCACTTGATCTTGAGTATGCAAGATATGCGTTTGATGCCGCAATATCAGCAAGCCCTATGAGCTCAGGGTGTGGGAGATCGTAAGGGCGCGTTCGTTCGCCTTGCTCAATTGCTATCCTATGTCGCTCGTCTGTAGTATCCGCTACAAATTCGCGAAGCTGAAGCACGCCATCACTGACTTGTTCGCCTAGAAGTTCCTCCGGTGCAACACCGTATGAACATAATTCCCTAAGTGCATGAGCGGTTGCTCCAATTCCAATCGCTCGCTCACCACGAGCCCTGTCCACCTCGATAGTCTCATAGGCAAGAGCACGAACTTCCGTCATTACGCGGAGATGTTCTTCTCGGTAAGTCGGTCGTGTCATAGTGAGAATATACTGTATCACGACAACATCGCAAACCAAAGAATAAGCTTTTAATTGCGCACGGTTTATAATTGAATAATCATGTACGATCCGATAAAAGACGGCGTAGAAAAAGCGGTTCGCTTGGTGAGCTATTCCGAAGTCAAACCACCGAGTGGTTTATCCGCAACAGTTCATTCTTTTTGGGAGTTAAAGACAGAGCGTCCGCTCGCCGAGGATTTCCAGCTCCATGCGATACCCGATGCATGCGTAAATCTTTTATTTAATCAGGCAGATCCCGAGATAGCCGGCGTTACGGCGCTTCACACTACCTTTGAAGTGCTCAATCTTGGCAAGTCATTTCACTATGTAGGCGTTCAGTTCTTACCTGGCGTATGGCAAGGCAAAAAAGAGGAGATCAAAGACAGCTTCGTCGGTATGCCGTATGAGGGCAATCTGCCTCTCGTGGAAGCGGGCATAAAAATGGCCGATCTGGATTTTCCCGCCAAACAAACCGTCATGTCGGATCTTGTAGCGCGGCTAGTGGAGCAAGGGTTGGTCGTACCGAATCTCATTACTGAAAAGATTCTTTCAAATCTCGACAGCATCAAGACCGTAGGCGATATGGCGTCGCTCGCGGGCCTATCATCCCGCCAATTGCAGCGCGTCATAAGAGAAGCGACCGACCTTTCTCCGCACGATTTTTTAAAGATCCTCCGCCTACAACAATCATTCAAGCAGCATTACCTCATGACCTACACGGATCAATCGCATTTCATCCATTCATTTCGTAAAATCACCGGCCACACACCGGCGCAGTACGCCAAAAAATTCGATGTCTGATTTATACAATACGAAAGCATAGCGGGCGATTATACTCGCTCTGTCACTAAACAAAGGAGTAATCATGACAAAACCAAACGCAATCGGCTGGTTTGATATTTACGTCAACGACATGAACCGTGCCGTAAAGTTTTACGAGTCCGTCTTAAAGCAAAAACTCGAGGAAATGGGCGATCCGACAGGTGAAACACAGATGATGAGTTTCCCGACAGACATGGGCGCTTACGGAGCCGGCGGGGCACTCGTAAAGTCAAAATACTCGCAGCCAGGAGTAGGTGGCACGCTGCTGTATTTTAATGTAGAAGACTGTGCAGTAGAAGAGGTGCGAGTCGAGGCGGCTGGCGGTAAACTCATTAGGCCAAAGTTCTCAATCGGTGAGTTTGGCTGGGTCAGCATTTGCCAGGATACCGAGGGCAATATGTTCGGCCTTAGCTCAATGAAGTAGTATTCAAAAATTAAAATACGCCCGGTTACTACCTGGCGTATTTTTCTTAATGAGTAGCTACTTCTTTAGTCCGCGCATCGCCTCAAGCAGCGTGTCGTGAATATAAATAGCTTCCTTGGTTGGCTCCCATGAATCGGCGCCGTCCGCATCATCGGACGCTTCGGCCCAATCTACCTCGCCAGTGTACTGGTATATCCACCATAGGTTTCCCTGCGTATCTTTGACACGCGCAAACAGTGCACCTAAAAAGTCAGTCGGCTTTGTAATAACAATTGCTCCACGTTTCTGCGCTTTCTCTAGCACAGACTCCACATCATCTACATACACCTGAAGCAGGCTAGGCGTGGCTGGCCAGTCGGGCTTTTTATCCGCAACCGCTACCATGGAATTTCCGATTTTCATTTCGCTATGCAGAATTAAACCGTCAGTATCATATGTTTTTGCTTCCTCAACTTCTACACCTCCGAATACATCGGATATAAATGCGATAACCGCTTCCGCCTCTTCGGTGATAATAAATGGATTAACCGTACTGTAGCCCTCCGGTGCGGCAGGGATATTAGTTTTGCTCATTCGTCATTACTCCTTATTTTAGGTTAATCGTAGTATAACGAAAGGAACGAAAAACCGATTGAACAAACACGCCAAACTACGAATGTAAATCGCTAAAATACCGTCGGATCTCGGCAGGAGAATAGCCCACCAGTCGGTTAAAGTCGCGAGTCATATGTGCTTGATCGGAAAATCCTGCCTGCGCCGCAACAGATGTTAGTGTGATTGGGCTATTTATAATCGATATTGCATACTCCACTCGCTCTGCCTGCTGAATCTGCTTGGGCGTAAGTCCCGTAAAGCGTTTGATCTTCCGCTGTTTGTCTCGATGGCTAACCGCAGCGATAGGTGAAGCGCGGAGGAGTCTTCGCTTTATTAAAGTTTCAGTAAATTCCTCAACCGTATTGTAATCCGGTATTAAAATATATTCGTCACCCAAAAGAAAACGATCGTCCATTACCGCTAGACTAATCACTTGGTTCAATAGATCTTTTTTGTTATAACCTTCAATGTTAACGTCGGCATTTATGACAATCCCAAGAAAATACTCGTCTTTTGCATACGAAGCTTCTGTCGGGGTAGTGCGCGGCCCTATGAGTTTTACAGAATACCCGCCATTACTTTCCGAGAAAACAAAGCCCCACTTTACCGTTGCGTAAAGTGGATAGGCGCCCGCCTGAGTTTCGTGCATACGCCAATAGTGATCAATAAGCGAAAAGCGGGAAGTTTTTGTCTCGTAAAAACTGTCTTGCATAAAACTATTATAACTTTAATGCAATATACGAACGGATTATATCAGGCTGACACTGTTGCTGGATCCAAACCTTTGCATTGTCGAGATATCAAAAAACAGACCCCTTGAGAGATCTGTTTTATTTATGCTTTTCTTACGCCTGTGGCGCGCGTGCGTACTTCTGTCTGTTAGTTTGCAGTTTTTTCTTTAATGCCCGTTTTATGTCCGCGCCGTGTCGGTTTCGTTGTTTTGCCATTGTGTATCTCCAATCTTAGGTAAAGTACAATTATATAACTAAGTAGTTATTTTTACAATAAACTATGCTATACTAGAGATAAGCACATAATCTCTGCTTAACAATTTTAAAGGGGCAGACAGATGAATTCTCGAACAAAAACATTCTTCGAATCAGAACAGGGAATCCTGGCGCGAAAAGAACTTATGAAAATGACTACGAGCGAACAGTATCGCACTCGCAGCATGTATTCATCTCAAGATGCAAGCCAGCGGAGCTTCGTCGACAAACACATGAAATATATGAGTCAGTTTCCTGATTTAAATTGCCCTCAGTACATCTCTAACTTGAAACTGATGACAAAACGACCTCGCTAATTTCTTTTGTTTTTATACATAAGTGCTATGCTTGAAATAGCTTTGAGAGGCTAAAACAAACATTTTACAAAACAAATAGGGAGGTCTTTTTTGTTTGTTAAAAAACATACGAGCGTGAAAGAACGGTTTGACCGGGTCGTTCACTTGTACTTGGCATATAAATTTTT
>DASUVJ010000056.1:0-4525 GCA_036378995.1 Saccharimonadales bacterium (SeqCode) | reverse complement strand
TCTACCGCTCCGAAGAAGACAACCTCAAAGAAAAAATAACAGAGGTCGCTTCCCTACTAAAAACTCCGGATGTTACCGGAGTTTTTAGTGACCGATGAGGACTTTAAGTCCGACAACCCCAAGTCCAATGAGGAGCTCGATGATGACGAGGAGAAAGATCGGCAGTTTGGTGATGTGGAGTGACCTTGCAGACGAAACCGACCAGGCGGCAAGCAGGATGAGGGCGCTGATAATAGAGATATCAACGGCAATACCTAGCGGAACAAGCCCTGTCATCGAAAGCCCGATCATAAGCGTCGGGAACGCTAATGTGGCAAGCATCGGCGCATGTCGGCGCAACTGGCGTTCCTGTTCTGCTTTGGTATCAAGCTCCGAGCCGAAGACGACGCGGCGTGACATCTGCGTCGCAACGATGCTGGCTGCCCATAACGACAGGATTGTACCGTAAATAAGAAGTAACGCCTTCAGCGGGCTGTAGTGGTCGCTGTCGATACTAATGAGTACGGCGAGGAGCGCTAACGTTGCGTAAATACGCTCCTTTAGCAAGTCGGCAACGTACTCTTTATGGATGGCGGTGTCGTTGTGCGTGGGCATAATGATTATTTATTAACGAAGACGGAGTTCGTGCTCTACTGGTGTTTCTGCGGGAGGAGCGGTGGCAACCGGAGGAAGCGAACCAGCGTCCGGTGTCGCGGTCTTTTTCTTGCGCGAGCGCGAGCGTTTACGTTTCTTTTTTGCAGGAGCCTCGCCTTCTGCGGTTGGTGTTGCTGGTGTGGGTGCTTCGGCTGCTGATTGAGCAAGAGGAACCACTACTTCTTGCGCTTCTGGGGCGGTTTGTTGTGGCTGAGGGGCTGGTTGGGGTGCATCTGGTGTAATGACGTTCGTCTGAGCATTGATTGGCCACTGGGCTGGAGCGGGCGCAGGTACGGCGGGTTTTTGCTGCTGAGATGGCGGGTTAATGTTATTTGCAATCTCCATTTCAACATCTGCCCTGCTGCGGCTGTATTTAAGCCGGGTGTTTTCGATGATGCGACCGGTGTTATCTACCTGAGCTGGTGGCAATGTGAGCGTGGTGGCGCTAAAGGCTGGTGCTTTTTCTCCGTTGATGACCATGTTAATGATGAAATGACGGTTGTGCATTTGCAGGAGGTCGTTTGATTCAAATTGCGGCTCAAACTGCTTTGAAAGGATCGGTGCGTCATCTGCCGAGACACGGAAGCTGATCATCGTACCGACGTTACCGAAGACGGCATTACGGACGGTGTCGCTCATCTGCGAGATGTACTGGTTAGCGACGGTTAGGTTAAGGCCGTACTTTCGGGCTTCGGAGAGGATGGTCGCAAAACTGTCGGTAGCAAAGTTTTGGAACTCGTCTACATACAGGTAGAACGGACGACGGTCTTTAATATCTGGGATGTCGGATCGGCTCATAGCAGCGAGCTGGATTTTAGTCACCAGGAACGAGCCGAGGATTGAGGCGTTGTCTTCACCGATCAGACCTTTGGAGAGGTTAACGATGAGGATCTTGCCATCATCCATGATTTCTCGGATATTGAAGGTCGATTTTGGTTGGCCAATAATGTTACGAATGACAGGGTTAGCTGTGAAGGCACCTACCTTGTTAAGGACCGGCGCGATGGCCTCGGCCTGGAATTTCTCGGTCCAGCTAGCGAACTCGACGTTCCAGAACTGCAGTACCACGGTATCGGTACAGTATGTGAGGGTTTCTTTGCGGAACTTTTTGTCCGTGAGCATGCGGGTGATATCGAGCATGGTTGTCTCTGGACGATCCAGTAGTGCTAGGATGGTGTAACGAAGAATGTACTCAAGACGTGGCCCCCATGATTCACCGAACATACGCTTCAGCACGCCGATAACCTCTGAACTGATGTTGGTTTTTTGAGCGGGGTTCGTGACCTCGAGCGGGTTGAATCCGAGCGGATATGCGGTGTCGGCCGGGTTAAAGTAAACGACATCCTCGGTACGTGAGCCCGGGATGAAGCGCATGTTGTTAACGGCAAAGTCGCCGTGCGGATCAATAATGGCATAGCCTTGGCCATGGAAGATGTCTGAAAGCGCGAAGAGCTCAAGTGTACCTGATTTACCGGCACCGGTCTGACCGATGATATAAACGTGACGTGAGCGGTCATAGCGCAACATGCCGAACTGGTGATTGATGCCACGGAAGTTGGTCAGACCAAAGGCACTGATGTTTTCGTCGATGGCATCGTTACCAGTAATGATGGGCAATTTTGCTGGCGGTTCGGCGGTTTTACTACTGGCCCAGACGATGTTCGGTGTCTCTACGTTTGTGTGTGGCAAGTGGAAGACACTGGCGAGTTCCTCGATGTTGAGGATGAAACCGCGGTCGGCAAACAGGCGGGCGCGATATTTGGCGAGATCTTCTTTTTTAAAGCTGCCGGCAGTCATTTGGAAGCCGTTGAGGTTGGTACTATTGTACTGCTTAAACGTACCGACGATGGCCTGCATGCGTAGTTTTGCGTTCACCTGGCTTTCACCGAGGTATGCGAGGCGGATTTTTACTTGGTAGCCAAGTTTAGTCGCCTTCTTCTCCGCCTCGGAAATACGGGTTTTATTGCGTTCGGAGATTTCTTTGGGCGCGCCGATGGTCCCCTGTTCTGGCGGTTGGGAGAGCGCCTTGAATAGGCCGCCAATCCATTTGAAACTCATGCCTTCGCCGCTTAAGAACGCAAAAGGATTGCCGGTTTTAACGGTCTGGATCCAGCGGTCAGAGGCCTTGTGCCATTCGTCGGGGATCGGACGCACGAGTACCTGTACCCACAGCTCCTCCCCTGTTGATTCGAGTTTGGCAAGCGTCCCAGTAATACCGGCAAGCGGGTCGACTTCAAAGCTCTGGAACGTCTTGATCGGCAAAAATTCACTGTCGGACAGCGTAATTTCGGAGGTGTACATGACGGTATGGCGCCGTTCGTGCGCAACGTAGTCTTCGTCTGCGGCGTGAATCTGCACGGTCGGATATTGGGAGTAGATTTGCCCCTCTACGAAGCTCTGGAGGGTTTTTGGTACCCAAACGTAAAAACGGATCTGTCCGTCAACGGAAGCGATCTCGAAGCTTAGGTGTTCCTGGATGCCGCCAGTGTATTTGAGTTCGTTTCGGTCGCGGAGGATTCCGTGGAGGCTGGCAAATAACTGCTCGGCAGCAAGCTCGGATTTGTCGTTGGCTTTTGGAATCTCGAGAATAAGAAGGACGCTCTCGATGGCGGTAATGGCATCAATGCGGCGGTAATTGCGCCACGTTAGGAACCCTAAAATCAGTACGATGGGTAGCCAAACGTACCATTGTAATAGCAAGTTGATGGTCCACAAGAGTACGTCCATAACTACTGTCTATTGTCCCACCTGTAGAGCCTGTTTGCAAGCACTGTTACTTAGCAGGTTCGGCAAGCGCGTAGGTTGCTTTCGCGACGCGCTTGAACTGCGGTTTGCTTTGCAGGTTGAGCAGGATTGTCGTTTCTTTTACTTGACGGCTGGAGAGCACGCGTTTAACGATTTCGTCGCGGTGAAGCGGCTCGTTCGCTGTTTTTAGGACATCGGTGATAATGTCGGCGACGGTACCTTTAGAAAAGCCCCAGTTGTCGAGCGCGTAGATGCCGCGGCCGATCAATACGAAGCGCTTGTCTTTGATAAGCTCGTTGTGAATTGCCTGAGTGGTGACGTCTTTTCGCTTGAAGTCGCTCTTTTTAATACTTCCGGCAATGTCAGAAAAGTGCATCGGCTTGCCGTTTTCGGCCAAAATGACATAGATCTTGTCGCGGATGTTCTTTGGGTTAACGGTTGGCCACTTGGTAAGACCCCAGTTATCCTTGAGGTTTGCAAGGTGCTTGCTGGTGCTTGCAAGCGCACGGACGTGGCTTGGGTGGTCGTGGTTAAGCTTAGCGTGAAGCTCTTCGATCTGAAGCGGCTCACCGTGTTTTTTGATCGTTTTTACGATCTCGTCGACATGCGATTTGATCTTCTTCTCGTCAGCATGTTCTTTGATGCCGATTGAGTGATGATAGTGGTCGTTTTCACTGAGGACGGCCAGTTTTGGCGAAAGTTCTGCGATAAAAGCAACGTGGGCACGGTGACGAGCGTCACTTCCCTCGCCGATGAGGCGGGTGGTGATGTCCTGAACACGAGCAACACGGCCGGTTTCAGAGAGTTCACGAATAAGCAGGCGCTCAACATCGTGAATTGCAGGGACTTTGTTTTCGTCGGCTGCGATTTTAAGACGGATAAGAATCGCCTTCTCGAGCTGACGTACACGCTCACGGGTGATGCCAAGGAGTTCGCCGATTTGTTCGAGGGTTTCTCGTCGGTCGAACAATCCAAAACGGCGCGTAATGATTTCGCGCTCTCGGTCTTGCTCGATTACTGCCAGAATATCGCCTATGGCGTTCTTGAGGTTCGTGGCGGTATCTGTTTGTGCAGTGTCGTCCATGACGTTTTTCGTGTTCCTCTCTTGCGGTCTCGGGATCGTTAGTTGGTTTTAAATCTATATCGA
>DASUVJ010000055.1:0-9402 GCA_036378995.1 Saccharimonadales bacterium (SeqCode) | reverse complement strand
TGAATCAGGTCTAGAAAACAAGAAGGTTCGAAGCGCCAAACGTCGCAACTGGGAGCTCGGAAAGATGGCTCGCAGGTTTTTTGCAGACCTTACGCCGGATATTCAGCCTGCAACCGCATAGGTAAAAACAAAAAACCGACCCTTCGGTCGATTACTTGTTATGGTACCGCGAGCCGGACTTGAACCGGCACGAGCGTAATGCTCACCAGATTTTGAGTCTAGCGTGTCTACCAATTCCACCATCGCGGCTGATGGTTAGCAGTTTGCTACCAATGTATTGTACAATAGATGACAGCAGGAATCCATAGATGAGACCCGATGATCCAAACCAGCAGCAAAGGCGAGTGGGCGCGCCGCTGATCCCTCAGCGATCGCTACTTCAATCCCAAACGCCACCATCGCGCGACACCAATGCAAGTGCCGCCGCTGCTAACGTAGTTCGCAATCAGTTAGACAACATCTACGACGGCCATACCTCAACTCCAACGCCTCAGACCACACCGGTCGAACAGCATGCGGCGCAGCAGACTCCGCAACAATCCATTGCCGCAGATAGCCCTTACGAGCGGACCCACACAACCGCACATCCAGCAGCTCAGTCCGACCAATGGAAGCAGTACCACAGCGCGTGGCAGGATTACTACCAAAAATATTACGAACGCTACTACGTAGGCGAGGTCTACAAAGCTCAAAAAGCCCTAGAGGATCAAGCTAAAGAGGCCGTGCCTGCAGCCGCGGCTATTGCTGCTGAAAAGCCTCAACCCGCCCACGAAGAGTTCACAAAAGACGAAGCGATGTACGATCTTCGCAAAAAGCTTTTGGGCAATATTCAGGAATCCGCCAAAAAGGTACGTAAAAGCCGTCATTTCGTGCCTATTACCGCCGCCGCCTGCGTCGTCGTACTATTCTTGTTCTTGCAGTACAACCGTATTCTATTTGCCAACGTCCACGCTTACATCAGTCCAGGCAACATCGACCCGGTTAATATTATTGTTGACCCGAGTGAAACCGTGGCCGTCAGCCCAGAGCCAAAACTGATCATTCCAAAAATCAACGTCGATGTGCCCGTTGTTTACGATGTGACACCAGACTACGACGCTCAAATGCGTGCCATGGAGAGCGGCGTGGCATGGTTTGGCATTCCAGGAGCAAATAGCAAACCTGGGCAGGTGGGCAATACCGTCCTTTCTGGCCACTCAAGCAACGACGTCATCGACCGCGGCGAATACAAATTTATCTTCGCCCGCCTTGAGCACATGCAAGAAGGTGATCTTATTTACGTCAATTACCAAAGCAAGCGCTACACCTACAGTGTGACACGAAAAGAAGTCGTCAAGCCAACCGAAGTCAGCAAACTCGTTTACGAAACCGACAAACCAGTACTGACGCTCATTACCTGTACGCCACTTGGCACCTCTCTTAACCGTCTCCTTGTGACTGCAGAACAAATTAGCCCGAGCCCAAGCGAAGCACAAAGTGCACCCGCGACATCCGCCAGCACAGAGCCAGTTAAGATTCCCGGTAATTCACCGACATTTCTTCAACGCCTCTTTGGCGCTACCGAAAACTAGAAAAGCCTTTACTTGATCAGCTGTACGCGAGAGAGGTGGAATTTCCCATCGGCAGAACTGCTAATTCCGTAAAGATATTTGTCACTAGGACTTAGCGTTACATCCATACCAGGTACAACAGGCATGATGTCGTGCTGATTTGCGCCGTCAAACTCATACAGGCGCGCGGTACTATCCTGGTCGCTCCAAACGGTGTAGCCATCAATCCATTCAAGTTCCCCCTGAACGGCGGTAGTACCTTTAAGTTTGGTGGTTGTCATCTTCTTAAGCTCAAGATCATACACTGTATAGCTCGCACCTTTTTGCGCAACGATAAAGCGGCCGTTAGTCTTGATCGACAAATAATCCGCGCCTTCAGGTAATGAGAGTGTCGCAACGGTCTTTAACGACGACGGGTCGCTAACGTCGCTTCGCGGCAGCTCTCCTTCAAAGATCTCCATGGTTTGTCCGTGAACGATCGCTACGTAGTGATCGCCAAAGTATTTATCGATAGTAAACTGCAGCGGACCCGATTCTTCGTTATACGTCCGAACGGTACGCGGCTTTGAAGCGCCTTCGTCGAAGTACCCGACACTGCGCTGCTTAGTTTTTGGATCGACGTTCGTAACATATGTGAGCGTCGCACGGTCGTAAAGATCAAAGCTCGCTACGTTTTCGACCAGTGGCCCCGAAAGAGTAGTGGCTCCTAGGTCAATTCGACGAAGACTGCCGTCGACAATCGCGTAAAGAATATTACTGTCCCGGTTACTGAACATAGGGCTGACAGCCGCAACGTCCAAAGAGGTTGTGATATTTCGCGCCGGGTCAGAACCCTCAGCGTCAATAACGATCCATTCGATCTGCGTCTCATCATACGTATGCTGCACTAAAAGATAGCGGCCGGTCGGATCCCAGGAAGAAAACGCGAACTTCTGCGTTTTACCCTCGGCTGGTTTAGTAAAGGCATTTTCTGGAATAGCAATATCGTTTATTTTTGCGTCTTCGCGCGCAAGATCCGCAACACGAATGACAGGCGTCGAGGCATCTTCTTTAATCGCCATCCATTTATCATCCGGAGAGGCGAGCGCATCGGTCACGGCGGCGAAATCGGCCGTCGACTGCGGCGAAAGATCGGTTGGGATGAGCCGCGCATAATTTAGCCACAGCACGCTCCCGGCGGCAAGGTCGATGGATTTTTGCCATTTTTTATAACCGTCGCGCTCCATGGTAACGAAGTGCTGGCCGGCGGTCATAGTCGTTTTAGAAGGGGTGCGGGTACCAAAACTCGTTCCATCGATCGTAACATTGGCGCCATCCGGTTCTGTGTCAAACTGCAGCAAACCGCCTTGTTCGATAGAGCCATCCGCCCGGTTAAAACGATACCCGAGCATTAAAAATACAAGTACGGTCACGAGTCCGACGACCGTGATGGACATAAGGCTGTAGACAGCGATACGCTGAAGCAACTGCTTGCGCTTTGAGGGAGGGTGATACATCTTGTTTTTATTATACCAACTTTACCGTCAAACGCTTGCATATTTGCCCGGCTTTTCCTACTATAATAGGTAACGAAAGCCATAAGCATGCTATAAAAAACGGGTAGAAACATAGATCTATGGCAAAGTAGGGCAGGAGAAACAATGAGTCAAAAAACAATCACCATTAACGGAACGACATACGACGCTCACACCGGACTGCCGGTCGAAGGCGACGCCCGGGTGACATCGCCGTCTTCATCTTTTGACAAACCTAAATCTCACCATTCCCACGACATTCATTCCCGTACCCAAAAATCTCATACGCTTAACCGTCGCGTCGTCAAAAAGATCGCAAGCCAAACTCAAACGCAGCCTCAAACAGCAACCGCTCCTCATAAGCCTGTTCAAAAAAGCCCTGCGATCACTAAGTTCGCCCCTCATCCTACAGGCAACATAAAGCGTGGTCGTGTTATGTCCGACATCGGTCCGACAGCTCATCCGATGGTCCAAAAAGCTCATCAGCAGATGAGCCAGAAAGCCCCTCAGAAGCAGTCGGTCGTCGCTCCGGCTCCTCATATGCGCTCACAGCACCAGCCAGCAAAAGCCGCTCCGAAACCGTCACATGTTATTAAGCAGGAAGCCGTAGCCAAAGCGCTCAACGAGGCACCAAGCCACCAAAAGAACGCTCACAAAGAGCACAAAGTAAAGGGCGGGCGTAAAACGTCACGAATCCTCAGTATCGCATCAGCAAGCCTGGCGCTTCTTCTCCTAGGTGGCTATTTTACCTACCTAAACATGCCGAACCTTTCTGTACGCGTCGCGGCAGCACAGGCGGGTATCGATGCCAGTTATCCCTCATACCGTCCTGACGGCTACAGTCTTAATGGCCCTGTCGCCTACGACCAGGGAGAAGTCAGCATGAAATTCGCCGCAAACGCAGGTCCCCAGAACTTCGCTATCACCCAAACAAAAACCGACTGGGATTCAAGCGCACTAAAAGAGAACTACGTTAAAACCAAATGGGGTGAAAATGCCACCCAATACACCGAAAACGGCCTGACTATCTATGCTCTTGATGGCGACGCCGCATGGGTAAATAACGGCATTCTCTACACGATCGATGGCGACGCACCACTTTCGAGCAGCCAGATCCGCGGCATCGCTACAAGCATGTAGCCCACCCCTTAAAATCTGTTATAATAACAGATATGCCTAATATCACACGTACCCGTTTTGCTCCAAGCCCAACCGGCTATCTTCATGTCGGCGGTATCCGTACCGCACTTTTTGCCTGGCTCCTCGCGCGCCAGCAAGATGGTAAATTTGTTCTTCGCCTTGAAGACACCGACCAGAAACGGGAAGTGGAAGGCTCCGCAGAACACCTGATGCGCAGCCTTAAATCTCTTGGTATCATCTACGATGAAGGTCCTGATGTTGAAGGTCCATACGGCCCATACCGCCAGAGCGACCGTCTTGAAAGCTACAAAATCTGGGCGCAAAAATTAATCGATGCCGGCCGTGCTTACGCCGATCCATACACCCCAGAAGAAATCCAGGCATTCCGCGAGCAGGCAAAAGCCGAAAAACGAGCATTCCTGTACCGAAACCACCGCCCAGAGAATCCACCTGCATGGGACGGTACGATGCCGCTCCGCTTTAAGAGCGACCCTAAGCCATACCAGTGGCACGACGAGGTAATGGGCGACCTGTCGACCGGACCAGAGGTTATTGATGATTTCATTCTGATCAAATCCGACGGCTTCCCGACATATAATTTCGCCCACATCGTCGATGACGCCGAGATGGAAATCACTCACGTTATTCGCGGCCAAGAGTTCATCTCAAGCCAGCCGAATTACCTCAACCTCTATGAGGCACTCGGTCTTGAACACCCGATTTTCGCAACCATGCCGCATATTCTCGCTGAATCCGGCAACAAAAAACTCAGTAAGCGCGACGGCGCAAAGGATGTCCTCGACTACTTGGCTGACGGTTTCTTGCCAGAAGCGCTCGTGAACTTCATCGCCAGCATGGGCTGGAATGATGGCACCGAGCAAGAAGTATTCAGCCGCGAAGAGCTGATCGAAAAGTTTAGCCTCGACCGCGTACAGCGAAGCGGCGCCCGTTTTGACGAACAACGTCTGCTGTGGCTTAACGGTCAATGGATTCGCCGGCTCGATCTCGACGATCTTTCTACTCGTGCTGCCGACTTTTGGCCAGCCAGCGCAGGGTCTGCAACGGAAGCTGAGAAAAAAGAAGTCTTGCGCCTCGTACAAGACCGCCTAAAAACACTCAAAGACCTGCCGATGATGACTGAGTACTTCTTTATTCATCCCGTCCCGGACTGGGCAATGGTCGACGACAACAAACAACTCAAAAAGCTTCACCGTGCCGATCTCACCGATATGCTCACCCAAGCATCGGCCGCATTACAGCAGAGTGAATTTGATCCGGAATCTCTGCAACAAACGCTTAATGAGCTCCTCGAGACAACCGGTCAAAAACCAGGTGTCCTATTTAGCATGATCCGTCTTGCCGTTAGCTGGGCTCCGTTCAGCCCCGCACTCAACGAAACCCTCGCAGCACTTGGCAAAGAAGCTGCCATTCAACGCATCGAAAAAGCCATCGAAACCGCGACCAGCGCCTAGTTTATCAGCGCTCGCTTTCTGGTATAATAGCCGTAAGCATGTTAAACGAAACACAAAAACCTCGCTTTTTCGCACGCATTCGCAACTGGATCGTCACGCACAAAAAAGCATCGATCGCAATCGGTGTCGTTTTACTCCTGCTCATCGCCGGCGGCATAACCTATGCCATTTTGTCTCAAAAACCACCAGAATCAAAGCCGGTCGCTATTATCCCGTCGCAGCCAAAACCAAAACCGATCATTTATTATTCGCCGCTCACGGGTGACAAAGTAGCTGATGAAGCCGCGACCAAGCAGGCGGTTACTGCTATCATGATAGAGAACAGCCCATCGGCGCGGCCGCAGTCAGGGCTAAAAGATGCAGGTATCGTCTACGAAGCCATTGCCGAGGGTGGCATTACGCGCTTTTTGGCGCTTTACCAGCAGCAAAAGCCAGATCTCATCGGACCTGTGCGCAGCCTCCGGATGTATTATGTCGACTGGCTGGCGCCGTACAATGCATCAGTCGCACATATCGGGGGAAGCGCTGCCGCTCTTGCCGAAGTACGAAACGGCAATTACCGCGATATCGACCAGTTCTTTAATGCCGCGACCTATTGGCGCGCCAGTGATCGTTATGCTCCGCATAACGTATATACCAACTTCGAACGACTTGACGCGCTCAACCAGGCTAAAGGATTCACCGAGTCGACCTTCACGGGCTTTCCACGCGTAGACGGCAAACCAAGCGAGGCACCGACCGCGACATCGATTGCGATGAACTTCAGTGGGCCAACCTACAACACGGCATATACTTACGACAAAGCCACTAACACCTATTTGCGTTCTCTTGGTGGCGCACCGCACATGGACCGCGAGAAGGGACAAATCACTCCTAGTGTCGTCATAGCACTCAATGTTGATGAAATAAGCGTACTTGAAGACGGCTACCGCGAGTCCATTCAAACCACTGGCAGCGGCAAAGCGACCATCTTCCAAAATGGAGTCGCTCAAGAGGTCACGTGGCACAAGCCTTCTCGCCAGGCCCAAATTACGTTCACCGATGCCGAAGGTAAAGATGTGCCGCTTGTTCGCGGGCAGACATGGATCGGTGCCATCCCCAACGGCAAGGGAAGTGTCTCGTGGCAGTAAAAAAGTCCTCACAGCCGCAAATGGTGCGCGACTATTGGCCGCGTTACCATAAAAAGGCCGTCGCGCTGACGGTCGTTATGCAGGTGATCGCCACACTTGCTATTGGCTGTGCGCTGCTTGCCGGAGGTGTCATTATTCCGACACCGTCATTTTGGATTACTCTGTTTGCAGTGCTCGTTGCCTCGATCGGTCTTAATATCATCCTTTTAAACCAACTGACAATGCCTCTTAAGGATCTGATGAGTGCCGTCACGCACGTGTCCGGCGAGCCTAACATTGCCAAACCACCAAACCCGAACGCTAAGCACTTTGAACGCGACGGGTTTAAACCGGTACTCCAGACCATCTACGAGCTTGCCGCCCAAGAGAAAGAATCGGTTAAAGTACCGACGACAAAGCAAGGAGTAAATGTTTCTCAGGCGCTTGATCATACTTCAGCCGCAATCGTCATGCTCGACGGCGACCGCAAGGTTGTTTTTGCCAGTAAAGCTGCTCCCATTCACCACAATAACAGCGGCGAAACAATACTAGATCTGTTATTTGACGACGACATGACACTAAACGACTGGCTCGATGAATGCGATGAGCACGCCGTTCATGCCGAACACAGCTGGCGCCGCGTCGCTAATAAGCTGCCAGGCGAAGAAGACCGCAAAATTTACGACATCACCGCTTCATACCAAAAGGGAAGCGAAGCCGAAGTCATCATCACGCTCTTAGAGCGCACAGAAGAATACCAGCCCGAAGACGACAGCCTCGATTTTATCGCCTTCGCCGCTCATGAGCTCCGCGGCCCGATTACCGTTATCCGCGGCTATCTGGATGTCCTTAGTGACGAGCTTGAGCCCGTTTTGCAGGATGACCAATCAGAATTATTGAAACGTCTCGTCGTTTCGGCCAATAGGCTTTCAAGCTACGTCAATAACATCCTCAACGCCTCACGCTACGACCGCCGGCACCTTAAAATTCACCTGAACGAAGACTCCATTACGTCTATTTACGACACAATCGGCGACGACATGCAACTGCGTGCTGTCAGCCAAAATCGTCTGCTTGCCGTGGAATTCCCAGATAACCTGCCGACAATCGCAGCCGATCGAGGCAGCATCAGTGAGGTACTTGGCAATTTAATCGATAACGCGATAAAATACAGCAACGAAGGCGGCATCGTGAACGTGACTGCAGCAGCAGATGGCGACTTCGTTCGTGTCAGCGTAGAGGATCACGGCATCGGCATGCCATCCAGCGTTGTCAGCAACTTGTTTCATAAATTCTACCGCTCACACCGCTCACGCGAGACGGTAGCGGGAACCGGCATCGGCCTTTATATCTCAAAGGCGATTGTCGAATCACATGGCGGTACGATCAGCGTTCGCAGCCAAGAAGGCAAAGGTTCGACCTTCGAGTTCCGCCTGCCGATATACGCGACTGTTGCAGATAAACTCCGCGAGCACGATAATAGCAACGAAGGCCTGATCGAACACGGAGAAGGCTGGATTAAGAACCACGCAATGTACAGAGGGTAAAACTATGGCCATAAAATCAATTCTATGTATCGAAGACGATCGTTTTATCGGAGAAATGTATGTCCGTAGCCTGCAAAAAGCCGGCTATGATGTCGACTGGATGGTAGACGGCAATGACGGCCTGGTGGCTGCTCGCAATAAGCCGTACGACCTCATCCTCCTCGATATTATGCTCCCAGAGCGTCGTGGCAGCGAAATCCTTGAAGCACTGCGAGGATCCGAAGAAGATCTTATTCCGCATTCCCGCGTTATCGTCATGACGAACTTCGACCAAGACGAAGAATCCCGCATGGCCATGCAGCATAACGCCGACGCATATCTTATTAAGGCCGAGATTACGCCGCGTAAACTCCTGGATATCATCGCCAAACTCGACACAAAAACACCGACCGAAGCCAACTAAAAACAGCCCGCATAAAAGCGGGCTGTTTTACATTCAGGGAAAAACCGAAAGGGACTTCCCGCAGGTGGCGGGCGAACGGGTGGTCCCCGACGCCCGCCACCGCGAAGTCGCGGATCAGTCGTCGTCGAAGTGGCGACCGAGCTGCCCGTTCCCCTTGTTGGGGAGGGTGATCCGACCCTGGACGGCCAGGTAGTGGACGGCTCGGGTGGCGTCGAAGACGCTGAAGCTGTCGCCGACCTTGCCGTCGCGCTTCAGCTCCTCCACCAGCTCTTCGGGCAGCGTGACCATGTCGATCTTGCTGACCGGACGCTCGTTGCAGGCCGCCTCGACGGCGTCCAGCTCCCGGCGGACGAAGATGATCCTGCCGGCGTGAGCTTCGGTGCGATCACCCAGATCATCCAGGATCACGGGCTCCTCGTCAGTCACAGCGTGACGGCTCATGTTCTCAAAACCCCTTTCGGTGGGTAGTGTCTCGGTGTGAGCATGTCGCTCGACAACACCGGGGCACTATTATCATAATATAATATTATAAGCATAAAGTCAATGATACGCCTAAGCTCTTGAAAAGGAAAGACCGGGAGGCCGCGCCGCTGATCGCAGCGCGTCCTTCCCGGAGTTCCCGTGATGCGGCCGGACGGGTCAGTCGACTCGCCAGGCCTCGTAGGTG
>DASUVJ010000054.1:0-8893 GCA_036378995.1 Saccharimonadales bacterium (SeqCode) | reverse complement strand
CGTGGGCGCACCGCCAAAATAAAAATAAACCCGAAAAATAAAGAACATGTCATACCAACGAACCACTCAGTTTAGTTCTCGTCGCTCAAACGGTTGGAGCCGCAACCAAAATACGACCCGCTTTGCGTCGAACGTCAAACTTGGCCCTGTGACGCATACGGTGCTTGTCGCCCTTATGATTACGGTGCTCGGCTTGATATACTTAACACAGGCAACCCGTGCAACTGGCTATGACTACGAAGCGCAGAAGATCGACAACGAAATCGCCGAACTCGCAACGCAGAAGACTGACCTAGAGGTAGAGAACGCCCGACTGACCGCGCTTGAAAGTGTCGAAAACAGTCAGGTCGCCCGCACCATGACGACGCCGTCCGAAACACGGTACACAAACGAATAGAGCATATGAATCTAGACCTAGCAAAAAGAGGAAGGCCACGAACGCTCGCCATTTTGACGCTTGTCATCATGGCGGTCTTTATCGTGCGCCTTTTTTATTTGCAGGTCATCCAGCACGATCATTACGTAGGACTTGCTAACCAGGAGCAACTCAAGCAGTTGGTTATTCCGGCAAAACGCGGTGAAATTTACGCGATGGACGGCAGTACTCCTGTAAAAGTGGTTCTGAACGAAACGGTTTACACTGTATTTGCGGATCCGAAGATCGTAGAAGAATCTCAGAAAATCGTCGATACGATTCACCGTGTTGCGGGCGGTAACGCACGGCCAAATCTTGAAAGTCTCCTTGCTAAAAAGGAGTCACGTTATCAGATTATCGCCACTAAGGTATCTCGCAAACAGGCCGAAATGATCAAAAAAGAAAATCTGAAAGGTATCGGTTTTCAACAGGAGACCCAGCGTGTTTACCCAGAAGGTGATCTCGCTGCTCAGACGCTTGGCTTTGTTGACGCTAGTGGAACAGGCCGCTACGGAATCGAGGGCGGTCTTAATGACCGTTTGCTCGGTACAGACGGACTTTTGCAGTCTGTTACAGACGTGCGAAACGTACCGCTGACAATTGGCGATAACAACATTAATAAACCGGCAAAAAACGGTGAAGATGTCGTGCTAACGATCGATCGCAATATTCAGGCGTATGCCGAAAAGGCGCTCGCTAAAGGGCTTGAGAAATCCGGCGCGACGAATGGCAGCGTTATGGTGATGGACCCTAACACCGGTAAAATTATGGCGATGGCGAACTTGCCGACGTATAAACCTGCGGAATTTACCAAGGTGCAGGATGCGGCCGCATTTAATAATGGCACGATCAGTGAGCCGTACGAACCGGGTTCGGACATTAAGGCCTTTACTGTTGCCGTAGGTCTTGATAAGAACGTCATCCAGCCGGATTCGACCTACAATAACACCGACAAAATTAAAGTTGAAGACCGTACGATCACTAACGCGGTAAAAGGTGAGACCGGTGTGATTACTATGCAGCATGCGCTAAACTACTCGCTTAACACCGGTATGGTAACGATTGCCCAGCGTCTTGGCGATGGCAATAACATTACGCTTGGCGCACGCCAGACAATGTATAGCTACTTCCACGATAAGCTTCATATGGGTGAGGTAACAGGGGTAGAACTTGCTAATGAAGCAAAGGGAACGATTATTTCGCCGAGTGAGGCCGATGGAGGTGCGGTGCGTTACTCAAACATGGCCTTTGGACAGGGTATGGACGTCACTATGATTCAGGTGTGTGCGGCATTTGCCCCGCTTATCAACGGCGGCACCTACTACAAGCCGACGGTCATCGAAGGCAAGATGCAGGACGGCAAGTTGGCGCAAGCACCCGCAAAGCCATCGGAGCAGAATGTTATTAGTGCGGAAACCTCCAAGAAGGTCCGTCAGATGGTGTTTGAGGCGCGAAACGGATTTTACAGCGGTGTCGATAAAAAGGGCTACTATGTTGGCGGTAAAACAGGTACTTCCCAAACCATTAAAGACGGCAAATACGTCGATAACGAAACGATCGGTACGTACTTAGGGTTTGGCGGTAGTGAATCTAAGTCGGAATATGTCATAATGGTGCGAGTAGCCGGTGATAATATGAACCTGCAGGGAAACAAGGATGCCATGCCGATTTTCACCGATATTTCAAACTGGATGCTCGATTACATGAAATTGCAACCAAAGGGGTAGATAATGCAAGATAACATAACATTAGAAGGCGTGACGAACGGACTAACGGAAACTTTCCTGCTAAGCGTGGGGGCGTTTTTATTGGCCATGCTTTTAACCCCGCTCTATACGTTCGTAGCGTATCGGTACCGTTTTTGGAAGAAGCAGCGCAGCACTAGCACAACCGGAGAGAAATTGGAGGTCTTCACTAAACTCCACGCTAATAAATTTAAGCGCAATATCCCAACGATGGCCGGTGTGATTGGACTAATTGCAATTACTGTCGTGACGCTTTTCTTTAACCTCAATAGGGCAGAGACTTGGCTGCCACTCGCTGCGCTTGTCGGTGGGGGTGTCGTAGGGCTACTGGACGACATTATTAATATTCGCGGGCAAGGTCTTGGCGTAGCGGGTCTCCGTTCGAGCCTTAAGTTTGCTATGATTACGCTGCTTGCATTGGCGCTTGGTTGGTTCTTCTTTGTGAAGCTGGGCTACAACAGCGTTCATATTCCGTTTATTGGCGATCTACTGCTTGGTTGGTGGATTGTTCCATTGTTTGTCCTTGCTGTTGTTGCGACCAGTAACGCTGTTAACATCAGCGACGGCCTCGATGGCCTCGCCGGGGGCCTGCTTGCCATTAGCTACGGCGTTTACGGTGCAATAGCACTTATGCAGGGGCATCTGCTTCTCTCTGGTTTTTGTTTTACGGTGCTCGGTGCGCTGCTTAGTTATCTTTGGTTTAATATCTATCCGGCGAGGTTCTTTATGGGAGATGTGGGGAGCTTTGCGTTCGGAACCAGCCTTGGCGTTATTGCTATGATGACGAACACGCTGTTTCTGCTTCCTCTCATCGGTATTATCTTTGTTATTGAGGCGGGATCTAGCTCGATTCAGATTTTGAGCAAACGTATCTTTAAGCGCAAAGTGTTTATTTCTGCACCTATCCACCACCATCTGGAGGCACAGGGGTGGCCTGAGACAAAGGTGACGATGCGCTTTTGGGTTATTGCCTGCGTTGCTGGCTTTATGGGTATTTTGTTTGCACTTGCCGGAGGACATATCGTCTAATGATCGGCGGGGCGGGACGACTTGGCAGGCGGGCGGCCGGTGTGGTGAAAGACACCGTGATACGCCGGCATAAGCCGGATTACCAAATCGCGCTTTATATGGGCCTTTTGATGATGCTTGGCCTTGTGATCATGTATGCGATCGGTCCGCAGCGTGCCCAGGTACTTAACTCCTCATTCGGAACTGACTACTACACTGGTTTTTATTTCGTTAGCAAACAGGCCGTCAGTATTTTAATTGCGCTTGCAGCTTTTATCGCTATGGCGCTGATTCCATTCTCGTTTTTGCAAAAGTACGCGACCAAAATTCTGCTTGCAGGATTTGCGGCGTGTGCACTGCTGTTTATTACCGGTAATATGCTTGGAATCGAGCAGATCGCTCAATGTAGCTTGGGGGCATGTCGCTGGTTTGAGCTAGGGCCGTTCGGTAGCCTTCAGCCTGCAGAGCTCCTGAAGTTCGGACTACTGGTGTTCGTGGCAGGATTTTTGGGTATGCGTGTCAAACAGGGGCTGGTTAATGACATCCATAAGACGTTGATTCCACTCGGTATTCTGACGTTTATCGCAGCGATTATTATCGTAGGTTTGCAAAAAGACATGGGAACCGGCATCTCTATGCTGGCGCTGCTTGCGAGCATGCTGATGGTTGCCGGTGTTAATAAGCGGATCGGACTGATGCTTCTCGGAGGAGCGGTGGCCTTTGGTATCTTGATGATTATCGTTGCGCCGCACCGTATGGAGCGAATTACTACCTTCTTAGCAGGGGACTCGGGGAGCTCCGCAATGAACGCAGAGAATTACCATATTACACACGCTAAAATCGCCATCGGAAGCGGCGGCTTGCTCGGTGTTGGAATCGGTAATAGTGTGCAGGCAACAGGGTATCTGCCCGAAGCCATCAATGACTCGCTTTTTGCGATTATGGGCGAGACATTCGGCTTTGTCGGCCTTACGGTAATTTTACTGCTTTTTACTGCCATGATGCTGCGGCTGCTAAAAGTGACTGACCATCTGGGGCCTCCCTGGATGAAACTGGTCTCCGCCGGAGTGTTCGGGTGGTTTGCGGCGCATGTTATATTGAATGTAGCTGCAATGATAGGCGTTTTCCCGTTGACGGGTATTACGCTGCCGCTACTGAGTTTCGGTGGCACCAGTATGATATTTATCGCCGGTGCCTTGGGGCTGGTATTCCAGCTGTCGCGATACACGGATCATGGATTAGCAAATAAGGAGGCGCAATATGAAAATCTTGGCAGTCGGCGGGGGGTCGGGCGGACACGTTACGCCGGTCGTCGCGGTTCTTCGCGAGCTTAAAAAGCGCGATTCAACTATTGAGCTCCGTTTTTGGTGCGACCGTAAATTCGCGCCTCAGGCAAAAAGCATCATGGGGCATTTTGACGAATCAATCCCGGTTCAGACAATTCTCTCGGGTAAGCTGCGTCGATATCATAACCTGCCGTTATGGCGCCAGTTGCTACGTCCCGTATCGATCGTGTTGCCGAATATTCGAGATGCACTCCTTGTGATTTTGGGTTTCTTCCAAAGTCTTATTCGTCTCATTTTTTGGCGGCCTGACGTTGTGTTTACAAAGGGCGGCTTTGTGTGTCTGCCGGTTGGCATGGCGGCGCGGGTGCTGCGTATTCCTTTGGTAATTCACGATTCAGATGCTCATCCTGGGCTTACCAATCGCATCCTTGCTAAGTGGGCGAGTGCTATTGCAACGGGAGCGCCACTAAAGCACTATCCGTATCCGGAAAATATTTCCCGATATGTCGGCATCCCGATCGCAACGGAGTTCGCTCCATTTACAGATCAGCAGCGCACTGAAGCTAAACGAACACTGGGGCTTGATCCCAATCGTCCGCTTGTAGTAGTGACCGGGGGAGGGTTGGGCGCCAAACGGATTAATGATGCCGTCGCTACTTCTCTTGATCAGCTACTACCTGCAGCTTCGGTTATTCTCATTTCGGGGGCGGGGCAGTATGACGAGCTGCGGGCGACCACACCGCATGACGACCCTCGATTCCAGCTCTACTCATTCGTAAGCAAAGACATGGCATTGATGCTGGGTGCTGCGGATTTGGTGGTAACAAGGGCAGGGGCGACGACGATTCTTGAACTTGCAGCACTCGCAAAGCCTACCCTTCTCATCCCTAACGGTTACCTCACTGGCGGGCACCAGCTAAAAAATGCCGCAGCGTACGCAGAAAATGGCGCGGTTGAGGTACTAGAAGAGCCTGTAATTCAGGATTCGCCTACGGTGTTTGCTTCTACGATCCTCGCGTTATTGGCTGATCAAGAGAAGACAGCTCGCATGGCAAAGGCCTTTTACGAGTTTGCCAAGCCGAATGCGGCTTTTGATATGGCCGACATGATCACGGCTGCTGCTAAAAAGTAAGCACAAGTGGTACAATACCAGTAGTAATCAAACCAAAATATCGTGGCTCTATTTTCTAAAAAACAACCCTCCGAACTACCCAGGCGCCGTCAGCAAGACGGTGCTCCTTCGCGCGCCTCAGAGGAGGAGCTGGAACAACGATATGCATTTCGTCGTAACCGGACTATCACCGGTAGCGCATCTTCACGCGTGACGGGTGTTAATGAAGCCGGAGCGGACCTTAAGTCTCCCCGCGTTCAGGCGCACGAGCTTGCTAAAAAGCGTCGTAATATTGGCGGTACGCTGCTTTTTGTTCTGGCGTGTTCGTTCGGCTTGTTTATGCTGGTCTTTCAGTTTACGGCGGATCCGGTTATTCGCGTAACCGGCGACGCGTCCATTCAGCCTGATGATACCTATGAAAAGATAATCCAGGACTATTTAGGTGCACAACCTGCCGAACGCCTGCGCTTTCTTTTGGATGAAGATAAGCTGACGGAGTTCCTGCAACGAAAAGCACCTGAAGTGCAAACTGTTAACGTTGAAGGTTCGTCTGGCTTTGGCACCTCGACATTTGCTATTACGATGCGTACGCCTATCGCGGGTTGGAATGTAAATGGCAAACAGCGCTATGTCGATGCTTCTGGGGTTGCGTTTGCAAGGAACTACTTTACCTCCCCTTCGGTGCAGATTATCGATAAAAGCGGTATCCAGGTTGCCTCGGGTCAAGCTATTGCCAGTAACCGCTTCCTTGGGTTCGTCGGGCAAGTCGTGGGGCTTGCGAAGGCTCAGAACTACGCAGTGACGCAGGTCATTATCCCCGAAGCTACCACGCGTCAGGTAGAGCTGAGGTTAAAGGATGTAGAGTATCCGATAAAGTTTTCTGTAGACCGCCCAGCAGGGGAGCAGGTAGAAGATATGACCCGTGCCATTCAATGGATGACGGCTCGATCCATCAAGCCTGAGTATATTGATATTCGTGTGAGCGGCAAAGCTTACTATAGGTAGGGTAGAAGATACAAGGCAGTCTCCTGCTACCTTGAAAGAGTGTTCTATTTTTGTTCTATATAATAGTAAGCTTCAGTAAGTAGGGAAAAACTATATAACAATAGCAAATAAACAAAAAAGCAAATTTATCAGAAATAGAGAAGAGGAGAGGGCAATCAGGAATATAAAAATACAAACTGAGAAAAAGTCAAAAAACATATAAAACATATCATTAAAAACAAAAGTCAAATAAATGCAAATGTGGAAAACTACCTGCAGGTGTGATATCGATCACGGCTTCAGGGGGCTTTCGCGGCCGCAGTCGGGAGACTCTGTGTAGGATGACTGATATAGAACAAATACAAAACGTATAACAACAGAGCCTACGAGTGAGACGGAGTACTTCTCTTGCAGAAGACCTTATATAGATATTTTACCGTACGGTTAGACGTATAACCAATCAACTCTCATCACAATATGTAATGTCGTAAAAGATATATTGTGCGACCCAAAATATATTTATCATTCATAACCTACTTACACATTATTATTTTCAAATCCTCCGGTCTCAATGGTCTTTCGTACTTTGAATTACCCTCTTTTTGATTAGGCTTCTTTTGTTCCGCGTCTATGTCTTGGCTTTGTTCGTGGCTATATAGGTTTGAATGCGTTACGGCTCATTAGCTGTAGTCTGGTTGTTGAGCGGCTCAGTCAGCCTTTAACTAGCTATGTAAAATGTTCTAATTATGTTCTATTGTTCTATTTGCGGAACTTGCGCACGACGGCAACTATTATAAATAGGATAGTAAGCATGGCAAGAAATAGCACGCCTTTTACAAGAAGGTTTGACCCATCTTCTGGCGCTGAGGGTTCTTGGGATGCGAATTGGGATGATGTATTCATACGTGGTTATAGTTTACTCTTTTGATATAAATTTGCATTTACGCCCATTTCTGCGGCGCGATAAGACTCGAATTCCCCTACTCTGATTGTCTGTTTCATATCACTAGCTATCTGGTCGTGTTCATTATCAATCCGATCAATAAAATCTTTGCTGATAGGGGTCTGCTCGTCGTGCTGGGCACCCCATAGCATTAGTTCTACGATAACAGGGGTAAGCCGCTTCCCCTTCTCCGTTAAGAGGTAGATGTTCTGGTTCTTAAGAGCAGGATCCTGCTTTTTTGTGATGATACCTGCCTGTTCAAGACGATTTAGCCGGTCGGAAAGTATGTTGGTCGAAATTCCCTCGGGAGTCGCAAAGTCGCTAAACCGGCTTCTTTTAAAAAGAAGCATGTCGCGCAAAATAAGAAATGTCCATTTGTCGCCAAAGAGATCAAGGCCGAAGGATATCGGACACTCTGAACGGCGCGAAGAGTCTTTTGACTTGCTCATATTTATAGTATATCAATGTTACTTGCAAAAGACAAGTAAGATGTATATACTCAGCGTATTACTTAAAGAAAGGATGATATGAACATAGAAATCAATTGGCTTGCCGTTACTATTGCGACCATTTTGAGTTTGGTCCTAGCGCGCACTTGGTACAGGGATCGTCTGTTTGGGAGTTCATGGCGAAAAATAACAGGAATAACTCCGAAGGATTCGCAAAAAGCTGGCATGAAGCCGATGGCCATTACGCTCGTAGCAAATATTATTACAGTCATCACTATGGCGGTAGTCTTATCCGCATACGCCGACTATTCTGACGATAATTCTGTTGCCTCGGCGCTTTTGATTGGATTTATTATGTGGCTGGCATTCTCCGCCACAACGCTTGCTACGCATAATGCTTTTGAGCAGAAGCGGGAAAAGTTAACTGCAATCAATAACGGCTATCAACTGGCTTTATTTTTGGTCGTATCGGGAATTATTGGACTGATTGGGTACTAACATAGTGGCCTATGACGAAACAGTACTAGAGCATGTGCGCGAGTTTTTAATGCTATCCGGTGCTGACATTGAGGAGAAGAAGATGTTCGGCAGTATAGGGTTCATGGTGAACGGAAAGCTGTGTATCGGGGTCGGTGAGCATAAAGGCTACAGTATGATGGTGCGCGTAGGGCTGGATAATTACGAAAAGGCTTTAACATACACCGGTGCCCACTCGACCGTTATGCGAGATCGTGTGATGAAAGGTTATGTTTCGCTAACAAGAGATGCTCTAAAAACGCGAAAAGATGTGGAGTATTGGGCGGCGCTTGGACTGCAGCATAACGCGTCGCTGGTTGACTCGTAGCGCAGTGTTGTATGCTCATAAAACAAGAGGGCGCTTATCCGCCCCCTTGTTCTCTTTAAAGCCAGGATCCTTTATCTTCCGTACTTGATCCACTCGATACGGCGTCGC
>DASUVJ010000053.1:0-9105 GCA_036378995.1 Saccharimonadales bacterium (SeqCode) | reverse complement strand
ACGCCCATTCAAATCGGATTATTCTTTAGTGTCATTGGGTTATGTGGACTAATCGCCGAAATCCCAACCGGGCTCATCGCTGATAAACAGGGCAGGAAGTTCAGTGGTCTCACTGGCGTCGCGCTTATCGCAGCCGCGCCGCTCATTATATTTTTTGGACATACGTTTTCGGCGTACTTAGTAGCGGCATCATTTTACGGGGTAGGCAGAGCTTTTCTTAGTGGAGCACTTGATTCGCTGGTATACGATCACAAAAACGTCTCTAAAGCCGTCTATCGAAGAGTTAATGTACTCGAAATAACTTGGGGGCAAGCCGGGATATTGGTTAGCGCAGCGTTCGGCGGTGTTCTCTTTTCGGTTAATAACAGCCTGCCATTTATAACAGAAGCCGTTGCCGGAATGCTGTGTCTCGTCATAATACTTTGCATGAAAGAAGAGCATAAGGACGGTTACATCAAGTCTACCTCAACTCACCGAAAGCATTTTACAGAAAGCCTCAGGCACCTACTTGCAACAAAATATCTGCGCGTCATCGTACTGATGGGTATTACATTCTCCGTCATGCTCGGGATGTGCATCCAATTCGTTCACGAAGCGTCAATGATCGAACATGGGCTGCAGGCAACATCACGCGGTTTTCTTATTTCTGGCGCGGGCGTGGTGACGCTTATTATCCTAAACCTGTTCTTGCTGCGGCTTATTAAAAGTGACAATGCCCGCTTGCTGTATATGAGCTGCGGAGCGTTCGCAGCATACAGTCTTATGAGCCTTGGGGTCTTACCGCTTTTTATGCTCGGTTACCTTATATGGTGCTGCCTTAATGCAACCAGCTCGTTTATCCGCCTGATGATTCAGGATCGCATACCCAGCTCGCACCGCTCAACAATCATGAGCAGCTACACGACGCTTGCTGTTTTACTCGGCATGGGAGCAAGCATAGGTACAGGTTGGCTCGTGGAGTGGGCGGGAACACCTCGTGCCGGATACTTAGCGTTCGCTGTTATATCCGTGGCTGTCGTGGCACCTTGTGCAGCGTGGTTGATTACAAATTCGTCCATGCGCTAAGCGTCATCAGCTTCACTCACCAATCACAGCTGCCCGCTATCACATACTCTTTTATAATTTTGTAATTTTATTATATATGTACAGATACGTATGTTACACTATAGTTACGCATAAACGAACATGGCCATTGGAGGGGTATGAAAGATCAAAAAGTATCAGCAGCAGCAATCATAGGATTAGTCCTAGGTATTATAGGACTTTTGCTATCAGCGATGCCGATTATCAATAACTTTGCATTTGTACTGGCAGTAATTGGGCTCATCTTCGGAGTGACCGGCGCGGTTAAAGCGAAAAAGGGCAGAAGTACTGGCATGGGCATTGCCATAACGGCCATCATCCTCTCACTTCTTTCACTTGTGATTGTCCTTGCCAGCCAGCAGATGTACAGCAATGCAATCGATGAAGCCGCAAAAACAGTAGAGACTGAAAGCGGCAAAATGACCGGTGAAAAGACAGAGGATCTCCTAAAAACAGACGTCGATGTCACGATTGGTGAGTTTACCGCCACGAAAGACGAATACGGACTCGATGTAACAAAACTGCCCGTAACCGTCACTAACAAAAATACCGAGAAGAAAACCTACACGATTCAAATCGAAGCAGTGGATGCAAACGGGGTTCGAATCTTAGATGAATCGGTATACGCAAATGGCCTAGGAGCAGGACAAACGCAAAATTTTGAAGCCTTCAAATACATAGAATCATCCAAGCTAGAAGCAGTAAAATCAGCCGAGTTTAAAATCGTAAAAGTAAGCCAATTATAGGAGGGTCCTACGGGCGGATTGTAAATACCTACATCCATCAGCCGCGCTAAAAATGATACACTCGTTACAAAGAGGAGGGTATATGTCATTTCAAGCGTATCTAGATAACATCGAAGAAAAAACCGGTAAAACACCTAATGATTTTGTCGCCATGGCAGCAGAAAAAGGTATTACCAAAGACACGAAGACCGGCGAGATAGTAGCATGGCTAAAAGAAGATTTCGGATTAGGTCACGGCCACGCCATGGCGATGAGCCACGTCATTAAAAACGGCGCGAAGATCAGTGATAAGCATGTTGGCTCCGACGGTGTACACCGCGATGAGTCCGACACCCTGCGCCTGGATGGTAAAAAATAGTGGACACGACTCGGCCGCACGGCACCGTGCTACATACAGAATCATCGTCGCGTAAAACAGACTATCTTTACCGTATTTCGTTAAAGTGTCTGATCCGCAACGCTGCAGGCGAGGTTCTAGTGGTAAAGGAAACAGGCCGAGATTGGTGGGATCTCCCCGGCGGCGGCATGGACCACGGGGAGGATATAAGGACTGCCCTTGCCAGGGAGACATTTGAAGAAGTTGGCCTTCGGGGAGAGTTCTCGTATCGTATTATTGATGTTGATGAACCCGCGCTTCTAGAGGCTCACAACTTTTGGCAGCTTCGGCTTATTTTTGAAATCATACCAGAGAATATGAATTTTGACGGTGGCGAAGATGGCGATGAGATCGCCTTTATGGATCCGTCGATATTCAAAGAGTCCGCTTCAAAAACCGAACAAAGAATCTACCGCTATGCAAATTTAGAATTCTAATAAAACGCCCCGGCCTGCTGCTGGGGCGTTTTATTTTAGGATTTTAATGCCTTTTTACCACTTTGGATAGAAATTTTCTTAGGCTCAGGAAGTGGTGTTAAAGGAATCGTCACTTTAAGCACGCCATCATCCATGTGCGCAGAAATCGCTTCTCCGTCAGCACGCTCTGGCAGCGAAATCCGGCGGTAAAAGCTACTCGCGCTTTCTCTTACGACATACTTTTTATCTTTATCCTCCTCTTTTTCATGCTTTTCGGCCTGGATAGTAAGGTTTCCCTCGTCGAGAGAGATATCTATATCCTCCTGTGAAAAATTAGGAAGATGCGCTTCGATGATCAACTCTTTGTCATCCTTCGTATAGACATCCGTAGTTGGTATGGTCATATTTTTTAGGGGCGTTAACCAATTATCCCCAAAGAACTGCCTCTGCAGGGCATTCAGCTCTGCAAACGGATCAAATTTTACAAGATTACTGTTCATATATTTCCTCCTTTCGTAGTTGCTAATTACTGCGGGAGAAGCTATACGCTTCTGCACTTTCTATTATGAAAAACTAGCACTCTCATGTCAAGAGTGCTAGTTAAAAATCTGGGAGAAAGTGCGCTAAGCCTCCCGGGCGGGGCGGCGAGTCTCACGACCGCCGCCCCATGCCTCCTCCGTGTTCGGTCAGGCCGTACTGGCCGATGCGGAGACAGGCGGGAGAGTGATCTCCACGCCCTCGTACTCGGCCCGAAGAGCCTTCTCGACTTCCGTCAGCAGCTCGTCCCAGGGGAGGGGCGTCGGCTCGTACAGGTTGACGACCGTCGTGCCATCCCCGCCGAACACCAGGTACTGGCCGTCTCCGCAGGTGATCCTGCGCTCCAGGCAGCTCCTCACGTGATGAGGCAGAATACCTCCGCCCTCAGTCGTGATGGCGAGGTACTGGTGTCCTTCGCGTGCAGTGGGCTGGAACGTCAGGTTGATACACGGCTTACCGAGCATGATCTTCCTTCCGGTTGGCGACTTAGCGCGCCCCACATAGGGGTAAGATCTATTATATACCTATGATGTGTATGTATCTAGCGATATAGTTTTTGAATACTAAAAAGCTTTGTCCAATCAGAGAGCTTCATTTGAGATGGCTTCACATCCGATGGCAAACCAACCGATGACCGAGGCATCTTGGCAAATACCTTCGGGTCCGCAAAGCAATCTGCGACAAAGCGACGATAGGCTGGCATTTGTTCGATGGCAACTAAAGGCTCGTCGCGACGGAGCATCTCCAAAAGGACGGTATCGACATTAGGGTGCGGCCAAAAATCCGTCCGTCTCAGCGGCCGACGGATCTTTACGGCAAAAATCGGACCTATTTGCATCCCCAGCTGCCCGGTGAACCGATCCGAATCGGGCAGTAGCTTGTTTGCAAATTGTTTTTGAACCACCAAATACACTGCCGCCGGCGGATTATCCGCTTCGGCAAGTCGGCGGACGATAGGCGAACTAAGATGGAAGGGGATGTTCGAGAATATTTTATATGGAACCTTAGGTAGCGGCATCGACAAAAAATCACCCTCGTGAACTTTTACATTCGGATGCTTTGCCATGTTCTCACGCAATTTATTAGCCATCCGCGGCTCGTATTCTACTGCCACAACAGACTTACTTCGACTCGCAAGTACCGATGAGATCACTCCACTACCAGCACCAATATCGTAAACAACATCTGTCTTTTTAATAGATGAGTGGCCAACCAGCTCTTTTATAAGAGATGGACTGCGAAGAAAATACTGAGAGTAATGAGCAAGTCGTTTCATGAATAAGTAAGTTTATTATACTACAGTCATTTTATTGCGGCCCTGGAGCATAAGTGTTATAACTAGGGCACAACCGAAAATTATGACGCTAACGACCAGTTTTACCGGAACGCGACACGCGGCAACTGTCAGAGAGACACTCCTCCAGGATGACACTATTGATCTGCCCACCGTCCAGGCGGAGGACGAGAGCCTACTCGCGGAGCTGGAAGCAAAAAATAGCGACAATCCGCGCGTCTACTCAGAAGAAACAGGGCTTTGGTTCGCCAATCCCGATCTTTCAGCGTTTGCAAAAGCCGACTACACACCGGCAGAGCTCGCGGCTCTTGAATCCAGGCTAACTGAAGAGGGAACCCTCTCTATCCCGACTATATCGGGACTATCCGTTCACATCGACGGGAAAGTTGAACCCGTCACTATCGTCGCAGCCACAGAAATAAACGCCGATACACCCAACCACGGCGAGATGGCGTCTATGCTTTACCTCCGTGATCATATCCAGGCAGCCAGCGCACTGATGGCATTATACTTCCAGGACCCTGAAAAATATGCGAGTGAAGGCGATGAGGCGCGCACGCTTCTTTTTAGTGCGCTTCATCTCATCTCCACGCCAGCTCAGCTCGCTCGTTTTGAAGCCGTTATTGATCAAGGGGAGGCCGTCGGCCAGGCAGACTGGCCGCATATTTCTCTTCATTTTGGTGATATGGAAGGAAAGAACCCTAACGGTTGGCGCAACAAGCAGGACAGTTTCCAGATGCTGGGATTCCTCGCGCTCGATGCCATAGAAAAAGGCTTCATTACGGCAGATTCGCTCTCTCCTAGCCATAAAAAATTCCTTGCTTCCATCGTGCCTTTTCTTGACTCGGTTGGGTTTCCGAATTACAAAAGCTCCGGTTCATGGGAAGAGAACGAGGCTGCAAGAACTTCCGTCATGGCAGTCGAAACAGCGTTGCTGCATAAAATCCTGAGCATGTCAGAGCTAGAAGACATGACGTTTCTTGCAGACCGCCATCAAGGTACTACGGAAGGCTTCGCCGAAGCAGCAGAGCGTCTCTATAAAGCCGGTCTCAAGGAAGTAGGCGAACGATTACCCTACGAATCTCCAGACTATCCCGAGGAAACAATCAAACATAGAAAAGCTGACGCGGCGCTCACGTACGTGCTGATGTATGACCTCCCGAAGCTTTTAGCCGAGGAAGGAATTCCTATCGGTAAAGAACAAGTAAGACTCGGGATAAGAGAGATCGAAGACCTTGTCCTTGAAGAGTTATCGCACCTCGACGATCCCCTCACAAACGGCATGTACCGCTACGAGAATGATTCTTACCAGCGAGTTAACTTCCATACAAATGAAGTGCAACTGATTATTCGTGCCATAAAACGCTTTGTCAAAGCAGAGGCTGACGAGCGTGATGGTGAAATCGATCTGGACATGAAACAATCACTTCGCAATGAACTGACGCCGCCCGGACGACCAGCCGCCTGGACTCATCCACTGGGTCAGTTGTCGGCATGGGCAGCACGCCGTGGTAATGAGTCGCGAGATGAAGGCCGCCTCCAGGACGCTGGTGAATATCACCATCTTGCAAACAGATATCTCAATAGGGTGCTCTCCCTTATCACAGGCCCAAAACAATACCATGCAGTACTTGGCGCAGAAGGAAGCTACGAAATCCGTCATGTTCAGCCATACCGTCTGCCGGAATGTTACGTTACATATGAGCTCCCGTCAGGCACAATAATCGATGTGCCTTCGCCGCACACGCCGCTCAACTGGAGCAGCGCCATGGCACGCCAGACGATCGGACTCTTACAAGCGACGTCTACGCTTAATTAAAATTCGTCAAGAAATCCCGTCGTAGCTGCTCTGTAATGGCATCCGGGTCGCGCTGCAGCGACACCGGCAAAGACTCCACGACATCGGAGGCCGTAACAAGCGGCCCAAGTGACACTTCCATTGACTGCGGACGTCCGAATATCCCCCAACCACGAGCAGCAACGGCACCGACTAATCGCATGCGAGAAGCATCTCGCATCGCATATGAAGCCACGAGAATATCCGGCTTTCGTTCATCGGGAACATCGCGAATAATCCGCCCCACGCCAGCTCGCCATTCATGCGTTCTCGCATCTACCACACTTCCCGTAGGGAATATGTTCACAATCCCACCCTCGTCAAGACGCTCGCTAGCCATGCCTAAAACTTGTTCATTCACCTCGGCCGACTCTTCCATGGTCAATAAAAACTTACGGTAGAGAAAGCGATTAAGGAGCTCTGAATTAGCTCGTTCTTCACGATCACTTGCAAGTAACCGTGGATATACCGGAGCCACCAAACGAGACGCTGCACCGCCAAGCGCCTGATGAATCTGACGTTTTACATAAAATTTTGCGATATTAATCATGTCATCGCGGCCCATTCGTGCAAGCATGTCCATCAACGCCACGAATTCCCATTGATTCTTATGATCACCGACAAAAAGAATACCGTCCTCATGCTGCTGAAGCTGCTCAAAGTCACCATCAACGACATCAACACTGATATTGTCCCGTCGTAACGTCTCCTGAACGGCATTTATAAATCCTATTTCTCCACCCAGCTCTTCAATTTCGCGCAAAAAACGGGGCAGTCGAGCAGGGCGAGAGTCAGTCAAGGTAAGTTCGTGGTCGATCACAAACTATAACTATACACATAGCCGGTATAGACGTCTATGTTTAGCTAAACGTACAGGTCTGCGGCGCGGTAGGGCCACCGCTGTAATTGCTGATGTTAACAATCCCGCGGATGCTGCGCTTGAATATCCAAAGTCCCGTTACTTCGCTCTTCCAGGCAATAAAATATCCCGGATCATCATAATAAGTATAGATGCTACAGCCCCAGCCTTTGTTATTGCCGTAGCTAGCAGGCGTTTGCACGTACACATATTGGCCAGCCGTTGATGTTGTTAAGCGTGATGAATAATAGTATGCCTTCGTGTGATAGGTTTCCCAGTTAGCCGAGGTATTGGAGCAAGACGCATTTATACAGCCTGCGTAAAAATGATATCCGTCCGGTCCGTCCAAATCTTCATCCTTTAAGTCAGGTAAAAGTGCTTTAGTCGTATTGTAATTTGGCAAAATAGTAGCGCTGTTTGTCGTGTTAATCTGATCGTTAGCAGGATACTCGCCATTTTTTTCGTAGTATTCCTCAAGTGCGTTCATAATAACAGCAACATCCGCCTCGCGGGCACGGTCACGCGAATCTCGCTGAACACTTGTATACGCCACTGTAGCAATTGCGGCAAGAATAACAATAATCCCGATAACAATCAGCTGTTCAACAATCGTAAAACCTGATGATGGGCGCGTTTTTAGCATAAGCCGTTTCATGTGCCTTTATTGTAGCGCATCACACAACGCGGTGCTAGTGTTCGTCATTAAAGTGATCAGGGACAATAACTTTAAGCGCGGCAGGGGCCAAGCGGACGCGCACGGGAGTTTCAGCTTTCAATTCGCCATCTATCTCCAGCCTTTGCATCGGATCTGTCAGGATTTCAATGGAGGAGGTCTCAAAGTACGTCACATGCTTAAGCTGCGCATCTATTCCGAGCCAATATCCAACAAGAGCGCTGATCAATTGCCACCGGGAAGTACCCTCTACGTAATAAACGGTCAGCCGCTCTTTTGCGATATGCGCACCCTTGCTTAACTCGCGGCCAGCGTGAAACTTACCATTGGCAATAACAATTTGCCATGCCGATATATTTTTTAATGTGCCTTCAGCTGACTTTAGTGTCGCCTTAAAAGGCTTTTGCCGAGCGATGGCGCGAATTCCTGTTATTAAATAGGCAAATCGACCCAGCCACCGTTTTTGCGTATTGGTTACCATCTTCGCGATGGAGGCACTGAGCCCAATGGCACTCACATTGGCAAAATAATCATCATCAACCAACCCCAGGCCGACTTTTGCTACTTTACCGGTATGTAGCGTCTTGATCGCACCATCTACGGTAAGAGGGATGGAGAGGGTGCGGACAAAGTTGTTCGTCGTGCCAAGGGGCAAAAAGCCTAGAATCGCCTTATGATGCGCCAAAGCGTCAACTACTTCACTTACTGTACCGTCGCCACTCCCTAAAATAATAAGCTCCGCGCCTTCAGAAAGTGCTCTCTCTACCGTCGCAATCAGTTCAGCCGGATGCTTGACGGGGTAGACAGCCGTAAGATTAAACGACTCGGCCTTAAGTGTATTTAATGCCTGGTCAAACAGATCAGCGCCGCGTCTTGAGCGCGTATTGACGATAAGGGCGGCAGATAAGCTTTTTATATCCGTTTTGGGCAAAATTGAGTCTCCGTACTCCTACTATACTACGCGCCACAAGCATGAGCAGTATATTTAGATAATATCCTTGACTTTTTTGTTAATTTGTAGTAATATAGACACCAATCCCTGCTCCAGCTTTGAGAGGCTGCCCCGGAGAATTAATCAATCGGAGGAATAGATCGAAATGACTATTAGCAAAATACTACTCGCAGTAGGTGTAACTAGCATTCTTGCTGTTGGCGCCGTTGCTCAAACAACGCTTGCATGGCACCCAGAAGGCAAGATCGTAAAGAAGGTTCAGAACGTCACCAGCGGAAGCGCACTTGCCGATGCCGATACCGACGCTCAGGCCGTTGCCGCAAAGCCAGGCG
>DASUVJ010000052.1:0-3336 GCA_036378995.1 Saccharimonadales bacterium (SeqCode) | reverse complement strand
ATGCTGTTTTTGACAGAGTTTGATTATATTGTCAAATACCTCTATGCAACCTCTGTTTACTCCCTTACAATAACAGTAGTTATGCCACGATCAATTGCCGCAAAATTTTACGCGTTCTCGTTTTTTGACGATTTTATATTGATATACCCGTTTTATACCCTGATGTTTTCAGATACCGGCGTATCACCCGGTCAGATCGCATTTCTTCTCGCTGCTTGGTCGGCCGTGTCGTTCCTTCTCGAGGTTCCTTCTGGCGCGATTGCCGACAAATTCAGCCGTAAAAATATCATGATGATTGCGCTCGCCCTCCGTCTTTTCGGCTTCGGATTCTGGCTCTTTATGCCAAACTTCTGGGGATTTTTGATCGGATTCTTGCTCTGGGGAATCAACAGCGCTATGACCTCCGGCACTCAAGAGGCATTACTATACGATGAGCTCTCACGCGTTAAAAAAACCGATCTCTACGCCAAAATTGCCGGTCGCGTCAAAGCTTTTAGTATTGCCGGTGCTATATCTTCAGCGCTCGTTGCCAGTTTACTTGCAGGATTTGGCTACGAATTCATGCTGGTCTGTAGCCTTGTCGCGAGCCTGACCTCGATTGTTGCCATCGGCATGCTGCCCCGCGCCAAATCCGTCGAAACCACCGGCGAAACAGCCTACTGGCATTATTTAAAATCGGGCATCATCGAATCATTCAAAGTGCCGACAATTTTGCTTATCGTTCTGTTTTCTGGCATCGTCACCGGAATCGCTGCTATCGACGAGTACTACAATCTGCTCTTCAGAGAAAAAGGCTTCGATAACAACACCGTGGCATTCTGGATCGCAATTGTCGGCGTGTTCGAGATAGCCGGTGCCCTTATTGCGCACCGTTTAGAAAAGAGGCGATTCCCCTTGGAGATTTTCATGATTATCTGGGCGGCTGCATTGGTAGGCGCGGCACTCATTGGCGGAATCGCCGCTGCTATTTTTGTCGGGATTTTTGCGATGATGTTTAGTTGTATTGATGTCTTGTTCGGTGCGCGGCTGCAGCATTCCGTCAGTGACGACCGGCGCGCCACTGTCGCATCGGTGGGCGGATCACTCAGCGAGCTTGTGGCCCTCGTTTTATTTGCCGTTATCGGGCTAGAGGCCGATACGTCATCTTACGCGAGCGCGTTCTTGGGTATTGCCGTCGTTATTGTGTTTGCCGCCGTGTTCTTTTGGCTTTTTGCTCGGTTCGTCTCAAAAAAACACGGTCTTAAACGGCTTGGTCTATAGTTAGAAATATTTCTTTAAAAGGATTGATCCCGCAACCAAAAGAACAGTAGCAACAAGTGTAGCGAGGGTAGCGTCCGCACCGGTGGCTGCCAGTTCGTCGTCTTCGCCCGGAGAGCCCGAAGCCGGAGGAGTTTGGACTGAAGGTGTCGCCACTATTACCGCCGACGGAGCTCCCGTTCCTATACTATTAACGGCGCTCACCCGAAAATCGTACGAAGTGCCATTCGTAAGGCCTGTGATACTGGCTGACATGGCTGTCGATGCTGCGTGCGAGAAAGTCGACCATGACCCGCTGCCTGTTACTCGGTATTCCACAGTATAATCCGTAATCGCCGAGCCTCCGTCGTCCGTCGGCGCCGCCCAGGACAGTTGCACACGACCATCACCAGCGGTACCTATAAGGCTAGTTGGCGCGTCAGGCTCTACTGGTGCCACTGCAGTCCGGATAGTCGAGCCATTATTTCCTGCTGCAAGTCGAGCACCTGACGCAGAAGAGGCTACTGCCGACCAGTTACCTGCGCTTGCGCTTGTCTGCTGCGTCCAGGTAACACCGCCGTCAGCGGAGGTATAAACGTAGTCAAAAATTGCACCCGCGACCAGCCTGTTTCCGTCAGCGGACGAAGCAACCGTGCTCCAAGCGCGTAAGCCCGAACCTACCTGCTCTGTCCATGTCGTGCCACTATCGGCCGAGGTATAGACATATCCCCCAGCTTCTACAGCCACCAGTTTTGATCCGTCACTCGATGTGGCTATTGAATACCACGTGCGGATTCCCGACGCAGGCCGAGGCGTCCAAGTAATACCACCGTCAATGGAGGTATATACCACGCCGCCAGTATCGGCTGCAGCGAGCTTCATGCCGTCAGACGATGAAGCCACGCCGCCCCAAGTACGCGAGCCTGCATTTGTCTGCTCTGTCCACGTCACCCCGCTGTCAACAGACGTATAGACGTAACCCGTTGTAGCCGTTGCGACTAATTTTGACCCGTCACTCGATGAAGCGACGGCACTCCAACTGCGGGATCCCGAATTATTCTGCTGTATCCATGTTGCTCCGCCATCATCTGATGTATGCAAAAATCCATTACTGTCAGCAGCAAGCAATTTTATCCCGTCACTTGATGACGCAATGGCACGCCAGTCTCTCTGGCCGGCCGAAGTACGCTGCGTCCAGTTGGCTCCGCCGTCAGGAGAAGTAAAAATATACCCATTACTGTAGCCGACCGCGGCGAGGCGCAAACCATCGCCTGATGAAGCGATCGAAACCCATGCCTGACTCCCTGCACCGAGCCGTGTGGTCCATGTATATCCGGCTTCCGCAAACGCCGAGGGCGCAAAAGCAAGTACAGTCACTGCAGCCGTTACCAGGTATGTCGCAAATTTCGTGTAGAATGATGAGCTTTTTATTTTCATAAGCACGTTGCTTACTAGTATACAATGTTGCCTTCACCACGAGAACAACTAAAGGTAACCAAAAGTTTTCTCTCAGCAAATATAAAAGACGGTGAATCCGTCTTTTCATAAATTCGTTTGGTGGAGCATATCGGATTCGAACCGATGACCTCTTCCATGCCATGGAAGCGCGCTAGCCAACTGCGCCAATGCCCCGAACTCGCATCATTTTAGCAAAGATTCGCCTCCATTTCTAGAGGCGAATCTTTTCAGCTGTTACGCGCCCACCCGGGGCACGGCTTTTGTTTTAAAACTGTTTTTGTTTTTATACGCTAGAGGTACCCCTATGCGTACCAGCTTGCTTTTATTATGCACATGCTTCAAGCAAATTACAAGCTTATGCTAGTATTGTCCGCCGAATCATGATTAAATAATAACGTTCAGAAGCATACGCGAATGAGTGCTTCCTCTCCAGAGGATACTCTTTCAACAAAAGTTCGCCGCATGGTCGATCTGACGTTACAAGTAAAAGGAAAAGAGTATCCATTTTATGGCACAGCAAAATCTATTCATCGGTAGCCTTGCCTACGCAACTACTGACGATGGTTTGAAGGCTCATTTTGAGCAAATCGGTGAAGTCGCCAGCGCCCGTGTTATCACGGACCGCGACAGCGGCCGATCAAA
>DASUVJ010000051.1:0-13656 GCA_036378995.1 Saccharimonadales bacterium (SeqCode) | reverse complement strand
TCAGACAGACCACCCAGCGTATCACCCGGTTGCAAAACGTAGGTCTCGACGGCCGCAGGATCCACAAAGGTAAACGGTGATGGCGGTAGCTGCTGCAGCTGACTAATACTGCGAATATCCTGCTCCAGTTCGGCAATATCGACAGGTTCCGGGACAGGAATACTAGCACCGACCTGATCGCGCAGCGAAAAGACAATCTGACCGACGAAAAATACAAACACGACGATTGCCGCGTAACCGCTTGTGAGAGTAAGGCCTTTTCGGATCAGGCTCTTTCGTTTTGCACGAGACTTATGCCAGCGGGTTGCCCAGCTATGTTCGAGTAGTGTCGCAAAGGCATAAATCTTAAGCACTGCGTTGATATAGCCGTAAATAATATAAGCAGGGAGATACCGAACACGCCCAGGATAGCGACGAAGATATCCAAATATCTTAATAAACCGACTAACCACCCACCAGGCCAAAAGTATTCCTGCGAACAACCATTCCTGATAGGCAAGTGCGATTGCCATTACGACGGGCCCGATCAACATGAACACCGGCTGCACGAACCGATCGATCATAAAGATCGCAAGGGCAGGATGCGACCAGACCCAGCCTTTACCAACCGCACGCAGATCCGCCCGCCACGAATTGCGTATCCAGCGAAGGCGCTGCTTTAAAAACTTTTTTGTCGAGTTCAGACCCGGCGTATAGACAGTCGGGCCAAGCACAAAAGCCGTGTGCCAACCTTGCGACACGATCAAGTGCGTCAAACGTTTGTCATCGCCGGATATGCCGCGCGTTCCCAAGAAAAACTCATGTCGGAGCGCATGAATATTGTCGTGAAAGTCATTAAAAATCGCTTCACGACGATAAAAGGCCGTTCGCCCGGAAAGCGTATTAAATGCTCGTCCCGTGCCAAGCAAAAAGGGGACTTCCTCGGTATAGCGCGACCACAACAAAATATCGAACATTACATTTGCCGTCGTATCGGGATTTTGAATACGCTGGGCAACCGTCGCCCCACCGATGCGGCTGTCGGAAAAATAAGGAATCGTTTTTGCAAGAACCGTATCATCCCAAATAGTATCGGAATCAACCAAAGCAATGATGTCACCCGAGGCATGCTCGATGCCATCACAAAGCGCCGCGCGCTTCCCAGGCTTTGGCGTAACAATCATACGGCATTTAGTTTTTGCGTTGTGACGATAGTACTTCTCGAAATCGATGATATGGTGCGTGTTCGAGCTGTCTATAACAGCGATAATTTCGTCCACGCCGTTCTTTATCCAGGACTCCATTGCCTCCTTGAAAACGACAGGATCCTCGTTATAGACCGGCGTAACGATAGATGTTGTTAGCGGAGGGATTCCCTTGGGCCAGGGAACGATACGCGGTCGGTAAAGTGCCGCGCAGGCTTTTCTGACCATCCAGTACGTCCAGCGCCATATGCCGATGATCGACAGCGGAATGTACAAGATCAGGTTTTTTAAAATCTCCCAATCAAACACTGATGTTTCCCAAGTAGTTTATGCGCACGTTCGTATTCCTGCCTAAGGTTTCCTCGTGTTTGAGATTCTCACTAATCACCGAGCGCAAAATCTCAAGCCCATAGCCGCGATTATCGCCCCATTGAAGCAGCGCCCGCGTGTCTTTTGGTAGACATGATCCGTCAAACGGTCCCATATCTCGCAGGCCGTAAATCGGATTCCAAATTCCTTCGCAGCTCCGGGCAGTCGCCTGAAAAATTGCCGCATCATTCCAGTTTTCACCCTTTGCAATAATACGCATTTCGTTAAAGAACGCGATCTTTACGGCGTTATATACATTGTGAACATACTTCTGAAACTCTGCCTCCTCGAGCGTCGTACGCTCAATTGGCGCATCGAATTTAGAGTAAAGTCGCTCCAGTATGTCACCCGATTTTTTGTCGTACTCACCGATTAAGATAAACCAAGGGCGAGCGTAATCCTGCTGCGCGGTGACTTCGCGAAGATACTCAGGCTGCATACAAATGCCAAATTCTTTGCCCGCTTTTTTACCTGATATTTTTTCAATCAAGGGTATTACTTTTTCGCGCGTCGTATGTGGTGGTACGGTCGAACGAATGACCGCGACATGATAACCGTCGTAATCCCGCAGGCGTTCGGCGAATTGCCGCGTTGCTTTTAATAGATACTCCAGGTTAATCTCTCCGCCCACAGTGGGCGTTGGAACACAGAACATCGTGATGTCCGTCGTAATTTTTGTGTAATCTTCCGGAAGGTACGACTTAAATCCTTCTTCACGAAGCATCGCCACTTTCTCCCGCATCACGTCGATAAACGTAATATCATTATTGTGCTTTGCAAGTCCTCTGCCGGTTGCCTCACCAACGAACCCACTGCCAATCACCGCGATACGCGTGTCATAAATTCCGCGAAGATATTTTAAGCTTCCGCGTTTTGCTCCTGCTCTTTGTTTAATCCTAAGTGGCCGTTTCATATTTACACCTCCATATATTTAGTGTAGAAACAGCGCTTTTTAAGCGCCGTGACGCTAGGCATAGTGTCGTTGTGATTATTGTCACGATTTAAAAGTGCTTGCATTCACTCGTAATGTGGCATATCGTAAGGTTAGGCGAGGGGAGCGAAATGCAAACATCAGCAACCAAAACCGTCGAAAATTTCTTTAGCAAATATACCCTGCGTCGTTTCAAAAAAGGCCAGGTTCTCATTTTGGACGGCGAAGGTACTGACAAAGTCTACTATCTAGTCTCTGGTAGGGTAAAAGTCTACGACATATCTTATCGCGGCGATGAAATTATCTTAAATGCATTTCCTCCCGGAACATTCTTTCCTGTAGCGCTCCTCGTAAACAAGGCGCCTAACCGTTATATTTACGAAGCCGAGAGCGACATCGAAGTCCATCAGGCTCCGACGGCCGACGTTAAGGCGTTATTACATGAAAAACCAGAAGTCGTGTACCTACTTTTGAGCCAACAATATACACGACTCGATGATATCCTGGGGCGCATGAGCCACTTGATGGCGAGCAGCGCGAAGCGGCGTCTTATTTACGAACTACTGCTCGAATGCCGCTATTATGGAAAACTCGAACCCGGCGGCAAGCACGTATTAATGATTACCGAAAAAGATATTGGGGCGCGAGCAGGCCTCTCCCGCGAGACTGTAAGCCGAGAGATCAATAAGCTAAAAAGAGAGAAACTCGTCGGCGTCGACCATAACATTATTACGATCTTAAATATGGCCGAGTTAGAGTGGCGCCTCGCGCATATCGCCTAAACCGCCGCGCTTTCATATATCCAGCCAATTACCTATACTGGATAGGATATGAAAAAACTACAAATTATAACCGCCACACTCGATAAGATCGTGGGCGGAGGACAAGCGCTCGGCACACATGAAGACGGCCGAAAACTCTTTGTTTGGGGAGGCTTACCAGGCGAGACCGTTGAAGTCCAAATCACAAAGAAAAAGTCCAAAATGCTCGAAGGTATCGTCACGAATGTACTGACCGCCAGCCCGCAGCGCATTCAACCCGTAGATCCCGATAGTTTTCTTTCGACCAGTCCATGGCAAATCATGGATTTTGAGGCCGAGCAGCACTATAAGTCTGCGCTCATTGAAGAGGCGTTTGAGCTTCATAACATTGTCCTGCCGGAACCGATTACAACTTACACCGATGGTATCCAATTCGGCTATCGCAATAAAATCGAGTATAGCTTTTGGTACGATACAGACACAAATAAACTTGATTTGGCGTTTTTTCGTCGTGGCACGCACGGTAAAATTCCTATTGAGTACACCAGCCTAGCTTCGACCGCAATTGCCGATCTCTCAAAAGAAATCCTCGGCGTTCTTAACGATCTGAACATTGAAGGACGCTCGCTAAAAACACTGCTTATCAGATCAAATCGGACTGGTCAAACGGCTTGGCAGCTTTATGTAAAAAACGAAGACTTTCCAGCGACTGAAGTTACTAAGCGAGTTAACGCAGCTTCTGCTATCTGCGGCGAAGTGATTTTTTCAAATCCAAAATCTCCGGCAAGCGTCATTACAAAACGGCTTGTTTCAACCAGCGACAAAACCCTCAGCGACACTATTTTAGATGTACCATTCACTTACGCGACTGAAGGGTTTTTCCAGATCAATCTGGCGGTCTACGAGCAGGCGCTAAAAGACATGCGGGAATGGGTCGAGTCTGACAAACCGCTGCTTGATCTTTATAGCGGCGTCGGCAGTATCGGGCTGACCATCGGCGGCGATGATGTCACCCTTATCGAAATTAACGAGCACGCCGTGCGCGAAATGCAGCGCAATATTAAGGAGCTCGGCAGGGAGGACTCTGCGAAAGCGGTTCTTAGTCCAAGCGAAAACGCCCTCGATCATATCCGCACCGATAGCTGCATTATTGTCGATCCGCCGCGTGCAGGTCTGCACGAAGATGTCGTAAACAAACTCCTCGAAACGGCTCCCGCCCGTATTATCTACCTTAGCTGCAACCCTGCAACTCAGGCACGCGACGTTATGATGCTCAGCGAAAAATATGGCATCCGGGCACACAAGGGATATAATTTCTTCCCGCGCACGCCGCATATTGAACATCTGGTAATTTTAGACCGAAAAAACTAGCTCGTCTTAATGCGACGATAAGCAAATTTTGCCGCTAGCCGCCACTCACCACGCGCGTCGCTGTCGTACTGATAGATCTCGCCGTTTTTAACTTCACCGATAAGCACCAGGGCGGGGTTGTATGGTGCAAGAGTACGATAAAAAATAATGTCTTCGTCGCTGATATGTCCGCGCCCCGGAAAAACCTCTCGGAACTTTTCACGGCCAATCGCGTCAAAGTAATCCGGCTGACCTTTTGGAGGAAAATACAGCTCGGCCTTAAGACCCATGCGCGAAATAATTTTTTTTACGTCGCTAAGCAACAGGCGCGAGTGGCCGCCGACATACACGAGCAGCTGCTTCTTTTTAGTTAAAAAGACTGTCGCAGTGACGCTCCGGCTTACTTCAATGCCGCGCACGATCACTTGGCTGATATCCACGTCCAAGCCAAAACGATCTTTAGCAATCTGCTCAAGCGCCATGTCATCATAAATTTCATCTCGCATACTAGCCCCATTGTAGCACCGATTTGCAAAAGTCGCATAGTAGGATATAGCATTACTACTCTCTGGGAGGTTCACGCAATGCCACAATACACGCAAAAGAGTATTTAAGCTACAATAGAAACAATGGATTTTTCTAGCAGATACCAAAAACTTAACCCTGCCCAGCGCCAGGCAGTGGATCATATCGACGGACCCGTTATGGTCATCGCAGGGCCAGGAACCGGTAAGACCGAGCTCCTTAGCATGCGCGCCGCGAACATTTTAAAACGCACCGACGTACTTCCTGAGAACATTCTTTGCTTGACCTTCACCGAAAGCGGCGCACATGCCATGCGTGAGCGTTTGTCGCAAATTATCGGCCAGGATGCCTACAAAATTGCCATCCATACGTTTCACAGTTTTGGATCGGAAGTCATTAACCAAAACGGAGAGTACTTTTACCACGGCGCGCATTTTCGTCCGGCTGATGAATTGAGCAGTCATGAACTCATCTCAAAAATCTTCGACGAGCTAGAATACGACAATCCGCTTGCGGTAAAAATGAACGGCGATTACCCGTATTTAAACGATACGCTTACGACGATTTCGGAACTGAAAAAGAGCGGCCTTACGAGCGATGAACTGCTGCAGGTACTTGATGCGAACGATCAGGTGACCGATATCGTCGAGCCGTTACTGCGCGAAGCTTTCGGCGCCCGCATCTCCAAAACAACATTGGGAGCACTGCAAAATATTGTCGGCACCATCCGCGAAAGCGGGGGAGAAGTCGAGCTTGCAACTATTACGCCGCTCTCGCGTATTATTGCCGACAGCCTGGAGTCTGCGATTGACGAGGCGGGCGACTCCACCAAGCCGCTGACCGCATGGAAGAATACCTGGATGAAAAAGAATGAGGCGGGTGAGCTCATTCTTAAATCACGCGAGCGCTCAAAAAAGCTCCGAGCTGTCAGTTACGTTTATTTTCAATATCTCAGCCGTATGCAAGAGGCGGAGCTGTACGACTTCGATGACATGATCCTTCGCGTCGTGCACGCCATGGAAGTATTTCCCGAACTTCGTTTCAACCTACAAGAAAAATACCAGTACATCATGGTCGACGAGTTCCAGGACACCAACATGGCGCAGATGCGTATTTTGTTTGATCTTACAAACAACGAGATCAACGAAGGCCGTCCAAATATCATGGTCGTTGGTGATGATGACCAGGCGATCTACAGCTTCCAGGGCGCGGATGTCGGCAATATCCATAATTTTCGCGACGCTTTTGCGACCGCAGAGCTCATCGTACTAACCGAAAATTATCGTTCGGCACCGGTTGTGCTTTCATCAGCGCGACGTGTCATTACGCTCGGCACCGACCGTCTCGAAAACAGAATCGCCGAACTTAATAAAACGCTCACACCTCATAAATCCGAGGAAGGGAGCGGCGTTACAGTAGCGGAGCTTCCTACAATTAACGACGAACGACATTGGCTCGTTCAGAACATCAAAGAGGCGATAGCAAATGGCCAAAATCCGTCCGATATTGCAGTTCTTGCGCGCCGCCATCACGAGATCGTCTCGCTGTTGCCATACTTTGCAAAAGCCGGGATTCGCGTCAATTACGAACGCCGCGACAACGTACTTGATCTTGAAATTATACAGATCATCGAACACATCTCAGAAATCCTCATTGCACTCTTCGAAAGCCGCTTAGAAGATGCCGATTCACGATTGCCCGAACTACTGACTCATCCTGCGTTCGGATTCTCGCCGGCTGATATATGGCGTCTGAGTATCACCGCTAAAAATAATCGTCAGAGCTGGATGGAAGTAATGGCCGTCACTCCCGTTTTCGTTCCGCTCCATACATGGCTGCTCGTGCAGGCACAATCTATTCGCCATGTTCCGCTCGAGCACATGTGCGACCATATCATAGGCCATAAGCAAACCGAAGAGCCGATCGATGCTGTTTTTGTATCGCCACTTTATACGTATTTCTTCTCAAAGGAACGGCTCGAAGCAGCACCGGATGACTATCTCACATTCCTTGAAGCGCTGCGCTGTATCCGTCAAAAAATGCGAGAATATCAGCCCGACGACACACCGACCCTTCAGACCTTCATTGAGTTCATCCGGCTTAACCGCGACCTAGGCAGTACGATAACAAGCGTCCGGCCAAGTACTGATAAAATCGATGATGCCGTCAATCTTATGACCGCTCATAAATCAAAAGGTCTGGAATTTGACACTGTCTATATCACCGGTGCTATCGACAATGCATGGGGAGAACGCGTGCGCAGCAGGGCGCGTCTTATCGGCTACCCAGAGAACCTGCCTCTTGCTCCGTCAGGCGATACATTCGACGAGCGCCTGAGATTATTCTTTGTGGCGATGACGCGCGCAAAGCGACGTCTTGTCATTAGCTATAGCACTCTTGATTCAAGCGACAAGAACACGATGGTGGCAAACTTTTTAGCAGGGAGCGATTGGGAGGTCACAAAACCCGAACCTCATGCGACGTTAAACGAGATCGTAGAAGCCGCCGAGCTTGCCTGGTATCAACCGCTTGTCCAGCCCATCCAATCAAGCATGAAGGAGCTCCTACGGCCACAACTTGAGTCATATAAATTAAGTGCCACCCACCTGAACAGTTTCCTCGATATTGCGAGGGGCGGCCCGCAGACGTTCCTACTAAACAATTTGCTCCGTTTTCCGCAGGCGATCAGCCCGAGCGCAGGGTATGGTGTTGCGATACACTCTACTTTGCAGCGCGCGCACGCCCATCTTGCAGCGACAGGCAAGTCGCGTCCGCTCGAGGATGTTCTGCATGATTTTGAGGAAGCCCTAAAATCTCAGCGTCTGAGCCAGGCCGACTTTCAGGCGCTGCTGCAAAAAGGCACGACGACACTTTCGCGGTTCTTGTCTGAGAAATACGGCGACTTCAAACCAAGCCAAAAGGTTGAACTTAGCTTCGCCAACCAAGGTGTTGTAATCGGAAACGCCCGTCTCACCGGCTCGCTCGACCTTGTCGATTTTAACGACACTGCCATTACGATTACCGATTACAAAACCGGTAAACCTTCACGCAGCTGGGTTGGTAAAACCGATTACGAAAAGATCAAGCTGCATAAGTACAGGCAGCAGCTCATGTTTTACGAACTCCTCATCCGGCATTCGCGTTCATATTCGCAGTTTTCGGTCGAGAGAGGATGCATTCAGTTCGTTGAGCCTACACCGGATAACGCAATCGTTCATTTGGAGGCGCTGTTCACCAACGATGAGCTCGAACGCTTTTCGCGACTTATTCAAAAAGTATATACCTGCATCACAACACTCGACCTTCCCGAGACCAACTCTTTCGATCCAAGCTATAAAGGCATGCTCGCTTTTGAGGCATGGCTTCTTGACGAAGAGGCGTAAAATAGGTATAATTAACCTGCTTGTGAACGTTGTGCAAACAACTTCATGAGCGCCCTTTGGCAGGAATGGTATTAACTTGCGCGCCCACTATGTTGTCGGCGCGCTCCTTGGCGGGCATGCGCTCCGCGCTGTGGAACGGTATCAGGCCTTCATTTCAAGGCCGCCGTCCCGCGCGTAGATAGCGCATGCCCGCCCCCTAAGCGGAGGTGGGTAGAGGCCGGTTCCCCCTGATCCCGGCAGCGACTTACGCAGTCGCACTCTGCCCATCTCCTTTACATCCGCGCTCCACCAATCAGAAGAAGGTGAATGATCGTTGTGCACCAGGCACTGTAGCAGCAGCTACTCGGCAGACTTCAAGTACCTGCGCGAGTTGCCGACCATCAGCTCGAACAACACCATCTACAAGAAGCTCGCGGCGATCACAAATCTGCCGTGTGTGACGACCTTCCTCGCGGAGATCCAGCACAAGGTCAGGTGATCCTGTCCGAGCACAGAGAGCGGCGCGCGAACCTCACATCGCGCGAAAAAACAGGGCCAGTACCATTCCTGCCCGTCTCTCACTCTTCATAATCATCGTATTATGGCAAGTGAGAGGCGCTGTTTGAACATTCAGCCACACCCGATATAATAAGAATTCGGCATTACATTATGACAAATTTCTGGAACGAACTACCACGCCCATTTTTTATCCTGGCTCCAATGGAGGCAGTGACTGATGTCGTGTTTCGCCATGTCGTCGCTTCAGCCGCAAAGCCGGACATCTTTTTTACAGAATTTACCAACGCCAGCAGCTACGCCAGCGAAAAGGGCATTCACAGCACGCGCGGACGCCTGACATTTACACCCGATGAGCACCCGATGGTTGCGCAGATCTGGGGTAATAAACCCGATCAGTTCGAATTCATGGCACGCGGGCTCGCTACAATGGGATATAAAGGTATCGATATTAACATGGGCTGCCCCGACAAGTCTGTCGTCAAAGGCGGCGCGGGAAGCGCACTTATTCGCCAACCAGAACTTGCCGCTGAGCTTATCGCAGCCGCGAAAGAAGGCGGACTGCCCGTCAGTGTTAAAACGCGCCTTGGCTTCAGCTCAACCGACGAATGGAGGCCGTGGCTCACGCACATCTTAAAACAAGATGTCGTTAACCTGACGATTCATCTTCGTACGCGAAAAGAGATGAGCAAGGTGGACGCCCACTACGAACTCATCTCAGAGATCAAACAACTTCGCGATGAAATCGCGCCGCACACGCTCCTTACAATCAACGGAGACATTCGCGACCGCCAGCATGGCCAGGAACTTGTCGAAAAGTACGGTGTAGACGGCATCATGATCGGACGAGGTATTTTTACTAATCCTTTTGCCTTTGAAACAACACCACGTCCTCATACGCGCGAAGAACTCTTAGGACTACTAAACACCCACCTCGACCTTTTTGACAAGTATTCCAAAGAGCTCGAGCCACGCCGCTTCGAACCGCTAAAACGATTCTTTAAGATCTACATCCGCGACTTTCCCGGAGCTAGCGAACTGCGCGAACAGCTCATGCATACAAAAACGACCGACGAAGTACGCGCTCTTATAAATGAATAACCCGCCTAAGAGCGGGTTATTTCATCGCTAAAACATATTACGCTTGGTAACGACGAAGGAAAACAGGGAGATCGCCTTTTGTCAGCGTGCCTGATACAGCAAGTGTACGCACCCAAAAATCAGCCTCAGCCATTTGGTAAGCGAGATCCCGGTCCATACCCTTTTGCTCAGCAATATCCGCAACAAAATCAGCATACATACGACCGCGCCAGGCATCGACCACAAAGGCCTGTGCCGTGCCCGTTACTCCGCGACTCTTTAGTTCGTCATTAAACGCACGCTGGTCAAATGTCGTACCCTCGATATCGTTAATAACAATAAAATCTTCGAGATGATCGTCATTCAACTCTTTAATGACTGACCCGTGACGCTCGAGAAGGTCGCGGGTTTTTGAGCCAGCCGCATCACTAAAGTAGGTCTCGCTGTTTGTAACTTGGTTATCGTAAGATGCAAATACTTGGTTAATCGCACCCTCACGTTCAGAAAAATCTTCGCCGTAAACGGTGCGCAAAACACCAGTAATTTCCGTGCGGAAGGCAAGTGCATTCGCGGTAATCAGTGGGTATTTATCGACTGCACCACAACCGCTGATCTCATCATGCGCATGATTATCAGTATGCCCACCATAACCAATGCCTGCTTTGTCGAGCATGCCGGCGACCATTTCGCGGTCGCCAAGGACAGTCTCGTCCGGATGGACATTGCCGCCGATCGCCGTACGATACATGCTTGCGGCCGCAATAAGACCGCCGCCAAATACTTTGGCTCGGCGTCGTGATTTTTTAAATGTCTTTTTGATCCCTTCGACAAAACGGTAAATTACACCGGTTGGGCGGCCGTCACCACAACCATCGTCATTCGCGTCTGGGTCTACCTCGGTAAATGGCTTGCCACTTTTTATAATCTCGGCACCAACATGAAGTACTTCGGGCGTTAGGCCTGAAACTTCAGGGTTTTTCAGTTGAGTCTGCGTACTGATCGTGCCTTCGCCAAAACCAAGTCCGTCCGGAGCAAGTTCGACGATTTCTACGGTTCGTTCTTTATCATGTTCGTGGCGTGACGTAGCTGCAGGCATGAGAGATTCTCCTTTGAATGCCATTATATGAGGGTCTCCATTATAACGGCGCCGTTAGCCGCGCCGCACATTATCCTTACTTTTTATACGCCTTTACGATGTATATGTAAAGATAAGCTGTTATAAATTACACAAAAATTAGCGACGGTGACGACGGCGCAGGTCGGCAACCTTCAAGCGAACAGAGTGGCGGTCAACAAGCTGATGTGCCTTCTCGAGTTCAACTTGGCTTTTCGCGTTATCGCGCATTTCGATGGCACGCTCCAGCGCAGCTTTACTCTCAGCTTCAATGATATCGTCACCATGGTCGGCTTCATCGACAAGCACGCGAATTTTTTCTTGAGATACTTCAACAACGCCACCGCTGATGGCGAAGTAATCGAGCTGAGAGTCAGCGTCACCTTTGCTATAACGTACAGCAATAGCACCGGGAACGGCAATCGTTACGAGTGGTTCATGGCCGGGAAAAACAGCAATATCGCCATCAGCCGTCGGCATCATTACTTCGTAAACTTCTTGGTCAATTTTTTTACCAAGCAGGGTAATAAGTTCTAATTTCATATCCCTCTTATAGTATCAAAAAATCTCGCCTGGAGCGAGAGTAAAATAAGGGGTAGGGCGAGGCGGTGGAGCGGACGCTGGGCCCACTCCACCGCTCCCGCGGGACGTCACTGACCGGCGGTCGCTTTGAGAGCGGGCATCACCAGCAGTAGGTTGAGGAAGACCATCGCCGCCCCCATCAGGAGGAACAGAAGCATCCAGTGGAGCTTCAGCCTGAAGAGGTAGACGATCGCGGCGATGGCGACCACGGCGGCGCCCACCCACAGCGCGCACATGATGATCATCAGAACGAAGGCGGCGACAGCGCCACCGTGTCCATCGGCCCACATCGCGCCGAAGAGGGCGGCGACGGCTCCGAGGACGATCCAGAGAGGCCAGAGGCCTGGGTTACCCCGCTCGGCGGCCTTGCGGTCGGCGCGCGTCTGCGGACCGTGGTGGGCGTGCTGATCCATACGGATCCTCCTTGAGTCAAACAGCTACGTTATTCCAGTACGTCATATATTATTATAGCATAATTATGCAAATAAAACAACCCGTCTCAAGTGAGGCGGGTTGTTTGTTCGGATGACTAGTCCTTCTTTTCGTAGAGCGGACCGCCGGCCATATAGAACCAGCTTTCGGCCTTGTCGTCGTATTTTCCAGCCAGAATGTCCTTAGCATCCCGGATCGTGTCCTCAAGCTTAATATAGACACCTGGGTTACCGGTAAATTGTTCAGCAACGTGGAACGGCTGCGCCAGGAAGCGCTGCAAGCGGCGTGCGCGAGCAACGATAAGCTTCTGATCCTCAGACAGCTCTTCCATACCAAGAATCGCGATAATGTCCTGGAGCTCTTTGTACTGCTGGAGTACACGCTGAACCTCACGGGCGACCTGGTAATGGTCTTCACCGACAACTTCTGGGTCGAGGCTTGTTGAAGATGAGTCGAGCACGTCAACAGCAGGGTAGATACCGATCTCGGTGAGTGCACGGTTCATAACAATTGTCGCGTCAAGGTGAGCGAAGGTCGTTGCTGGCGCTGGGTCGGTAAGGTCGTCGGCAGGAACATACACGGCCTGAACAGATGTGATCGAACCTTTCTTCGTACTAGTAATACGCTCCTGAAGAGCACCCATTTCCTGCTGGAGGTTAGGCTGATAACCAACCGCGCTTGGCAGGCGGCCAAGAAGCGCTGATACTTCGGCGCCGGCCTGAGTAAAGCGGAAGATGTTGTCGACGAACAGCAGAACGTCCTTACCTTCATCACGGAAGGCTTCTGCCATAGCAAGGCCTGAAAGTGCCACACGAAGACGAGCTCCCGGTGGTTCGTTCATCTGACCAAAGACGAGACTGGTCTTTCCGAGTACGCCCGCATCTTCCATTTCGTAGTAGAGGTCATTACCTTCACGCGTACGCTCACCAACACCGGCAAACACAGAGTTACCACTGTGGTACTTGGCGATGTTGTTGATCAGCTCCTGAATAAGCACAGTCTTACCGACACCTGCACCGGCGAAGAGTCCGGCCTTACCACCCTTAGTAAGAGGTGCGATAAGGTCGATAACCTTGATACCTGTTTCAAGAATTTCGGTTTTGTTCGCCTGCTCGGCAAGTGCTGGCGGTTCGCGGTGGATTGGCGCCTTCGTGCCAGTAACCGGCTTGCCACCGTCAATGACGTCACCAACAACGTTAAACATACGACCCTGGGTCTGCTCACCGACAGGAACACTGATTGGAGCACCAGTGGCTTCAACCGCGTCGCCGCGCTTCAGTCCATCGGTGCTTGAAAGTGCGATCGCACGGACGGTGTGCTCGTCGAGATGCTGTGCAACCTCGAGCGTCACAGTCTCGTCGCCACGCTTTACGTGCAGCGCGTCATAGATCGCCGGCAGCGTCTTGTTTTCGAATTCTACGTCGATCACAACACCAACAACTTGGATAAT
>DASUVJ010000050.1:0-19671 GCA_036378995.1 Saccharimonadales bacterium (SeqCode) | reverse complement strand
TTTTAAGTCCATCGCTTTCGGTGTGCTGGTGAAGGGAGTTGAGCGCGCGTAGCAGCGGCACGCCGGCGCTGACCATGGCGCTGAGCTGCCGGGTAAACATGACGAGGTCGTCGGATTTTACTTTTTTAGAACTAAAAAACCCACCAAGCTCAATGTTGCCTTTTTTGCCACCACCACCCTCTTTGATGCTTATTGGACGAAGACCTTGCTTACTAAGTGCGGAGATGACGGCAGATTTATCAGAGGCTTCTAGAGTACCGGTGATGGATTTATTTTGACTGTTGGTAGCGATATAAATAAACTTCGGCATGTTTATTCCTTGGTGACGCGGAGCACTTCGGCAACCGTAGTGTCGCCGCGAAGCGCCTTGATAAGTCCGTCGGTCTGCATGGTGATCATGCCTTCGCTGATGGCCTGGTCTTGAATTTGATTACTCGTGGCATTCGCAACGATGAGTTTTTGAACAGTAAGTGTGTTGCCGAGTACTTCATAGATGCCGATTCGACCCTTGAATCCGGTGTGGTTACATTCCTCGCAGCCTTCCGGGTTGGCTTTCCAAAGTGAGACGATCGTTGTACCGTCGGTACCGCGCTGCGTCTGGCCGCCAAGACCTTCGCTAATGGCACGCTCTTCCTGAAGATGAATCGCCTGCAAGCCTTGTGGTCCGCCGAGTCCGAATGATTTTACGATAACGTCCACCTCTTCTTTTGGTGGTGCATAATTTTGGCGACATACCATGCAAAGACGGCGAACGAGTCGCTGACCGATAACGGCCTTTACGGTGCTGGCGATCAAAAATGGCTCGATACTCATGTCGAGCAAACGTGGCAAAGCGGTCGCGGCGTTATTGGTGTGGAGCGTGCTGAATACGAGGTGACCCGTCAAAGCCGCCTGGACGCCCAGGTTGGCGGTTTCTGAGTCACGGATCTCACCGACCATGATAATATTCGGGTCCTGACGCAGAAGTGCGCGGAGGCCTGAGGCGAATGTCATGCCGGCTTTTGAGTTAGTCTGAGTTTGGTTAACACCTGGAATTTTGTACTCGACAGGGTCTTCGATGGTCGAGATGTTTACGTCTGGAGTGTTAAGTGTACTAAGGATACTGAAGAGGCTGGTCGACTTACCGGATCCAGTCGGTCCGGTGGCAAGTACCATGCCGTTCGGTTCACGCATGGCGCTCGCGATTGTCTCTAGAGAATGTCCCCAGTACCCAAGGTCCTTGAGTGTAACAGCCTTATTGGACTCGTCGAGGATACGCATAACGATCTTCTCGCCATCCGCGATCGGCAGAGTACTGACACGCAAAGCGTAGCGTTTGCCGCCGACTTTGATCTTAAAACGGCCGTCCTGAGGAACGCGGCGTTCGTCGATTTTAAGGTTAGAAAGAATTTTAATACGGCTTGTAAGTGCACCGAGCACGTTCGACGGCAGGCGATTTACCTCACGCAGAACACCGTCGATACGATAACGCACCTGCACGTAATCTTCGCGCGGCTCAATATGGACGTCGCTGGCATCCGATCGGATGGCGTACTCGAGGAGCAGGTTAACGGTCTGGGCAATAGGCGAGTCCTCGGAGACGTCCGCTTCGCTGACTTGCTGGGCTTCGCCGCTGTCTTCGCGCTGAATATCAATGACTTCTTTTAGTTCTTCATCGACGTCGCCGCGGTAGTTTTCAAGGCACGAGAGGATGTTCTGGCGCGTCGCGATGTAGATTGTAATGTCTTCGCCGAGTTCTTTTTGTATGAAGCTGACCGCCTGGACGTCGTCCGGGTCTTCCATGGCGAGGTGTGCACCGCCGTTTTCGTCCATTTTAAAGAGGACGGCATTGTACTGGCGGGCGATACGCTCGGGGATTTTATTGAGCGTTTCCTGCGGGATATCGCGCGGGTCGAGCTCGATATAGGGGATTCCGACGTAATCCGCGTAGGCTTTTGTAAGCGTTTTTTCATCGAAAAGGTTGTTCTGAACGACAAGATCCTGAAGTGAACGCCTCGAACGGGAACTCTCCTTTTTGAGAGCCTCCACCTGCTCAGGAGTTACATTCCCACCCCTTTCGAGCAACTTTTCAATGGTCACGTCGGAAATACGCATACTGCTTACGCTCTACTATACGCTAGAAATTTTGAAAGTGCTAGATGAAATACCCTCCTTAGCGGTATAATGAATCGCAGTGATTACAGAGGTTCATGACGAAGCAGAAATGAAGCAGCTCGGCGAGCGTATTGGCGCGCTTCTTCGGGGCGGCGAAATTATCGAACTGGTCGGTGATGTCGGCGCAGGCAAAACGACGCTCACCAAGGGGATCGCAAAAGGCCTTGGAGTTGACGAGGACGTACAAAGCCCGAGTTTTACGATCAGCCGGGTGTATGACGCGCGTGAAGGGCTGGTGTTGTCCCATTATGATTTTTACCGCCTGCACGATGCCGGTATTATGGCAGATGAACTGCACGAGACGCTGCATGACCCTAAATCTGTAACGATTATCGAATGGGCGGAAATCGTCAGCGGCGTACTGCCCGACGACAATCTGCGCGTGCAGATTACATCACCCTCGGAGACTGATCGCCGTATCGAATTTACGCCGGGCGGCGCAAAGAGCCGTGAGCTAATGGAGAAACTGGCATGATTTTATTACTCGACACCTCCACACCTATTTGCAAGATAACGATCGTTGACGGTGAAACCCGTTACGAAGATGAATGGCAGGCGGACAGGACACTTGCTAAAAACCTGCTGAAATACTTGCAGGAGCAACTACAAAAGCACGATAAATCACTTGCCGATATCACTGCAATAGGTGCGTTCCGCGGCCCCGGGAGCTTTACGGGCCTTCGGATCGGACTGACTGTTTTAAATACCATAGCCGATGCCGAAGGGATTCCTATCGTTGGCGAAAGCGGCGAAAACTGGAAAGAAAAGTCCCTGACCAGGCTTCAGGCCGGCGAAAACGAACGGATTGTCCTGCCGGATTACGGCGGCGAAGCGCATATCACAAAACCACGCAAATAAGCTTGCGGGTCATATGTAAAAAGCGCTACAATAAAAAGAGTCTATATTTATTTAGGCACCATTGAAACTTTTGAAATTTCTGAGAATAGTCCCGACATTCCAACAAAAACAGATACGATTAGGTTTTCCCGGATTATTCTTTAGAGAAAGGAATACATATGATAGAGGGTTTGATTGCCGCGCTGCTAGGCATTCTTTTTGGCGTGGGCGGAACAGTCGTCTACGAAAAGCAACGCGTCTCAGCTGGTAAGGCGAAAGCCGAAAAAGAGATTGCTTCGGCCAACAGCAAAGCGAGCGACATCGTTTTGAAGGCAAAAGACGAGGCGTTAAAAATCGAGAACGAGCGGCGCAAAGAGTGGAAAAAAACCGAAGACCGTTTGATCGAACGAGAAAAAACGCTTGATAAAAAATTGGACGATCTCGATAAGCGCACTGAAAAACTACGTACGCAGGAATCCGAAGTCGAAGAACTGAAGGATGAGATCCGCGAGATCCGCACCCGCCAGCAGGAAAAGCTGGAGAAGATCGCCGGCCTTAAAAAAGCCGATGCTGCCGATAAACTGATGCAAATGACCGAACGCGACATCAAAAACGATCTTGTCGGTCTGGTAAGCAAGTTGCAGCACGATGCTATGGAGGACGCCGAGGAGCGCGCTCAGACCATTTTGGTAAGCGCCATGGAGCGAATGAGCAGCGAAGTGACAGCCGAACGCACCGTCACTGCTGTGAAGCTGACCGACGATGAAATGAAGGGTCGTATCATTGGTAAGGAGGGCCGTAATATACAGGCGCTTCAGCGCGCGACGGGCGTTGATATTCTTGTTGACGACACGCCGGGTATGATTGTGCTTTCCAGTTTTGATCCGATTCGTCGCCAAGTCGCTCGGCTTGCGGTTGAGATGCTCATGAAGGACGGACGTATTCACCCGGGCCGTATCGAAGAAGTCGTTGCAAAGGCCGAAAAGCAAATCGAAAAAGAAATCACCCGTGCGGGTGAAGATGCAGCCCGTGAAGTCGGCGTTGCTGGTATTCCAAAAGAAATGCTTCGCTTGCTCGGTGAGCTGAAGTTCCGTACCAGTTACGGTCAGAACGTTCTTATGCATAGCACCGAAATGGCGCATATGGCAGGCCTTATCGCCGAAGAAATCGGCGCGAATGTGCGCGTAACTAAGATCGCGACACTGCTCCATGACGTCGGTAAGGCGGTAACGCACAAGGTCGAGGGTAAGCACCATCACATTGGTGCCGAGCTGGCTCGCAAGTATGGTATGAGCGACGATATCGTTCATGCGATCGAAGCCCACCATGATGACATCGAGGCAACAACACCAGAGGCATTAGTCGTTCGCGTGTGTGACGCGTTGTCTGCAGCTCGTCCGGGCGCTCGAAACATCAGTGCCGAGAACTTCGTCGAACGTATGCGCGATCTTGAAAATGTTGCGACAAGCTTCAAGGGAATCGACAAGGCGTACGCGATTAGTGCCGGCCGTGAAATCCGCGTGATTGTCAGCCCGAAGACGGTCGACGATCTTTCGGCGATTAAACTTGCTCGCGACATTGCTACTAAAATCGAAAGCACCATGCAGTATCCTGGTACGATCAAAGTTAATGTCATACGCGAAACTCGCGCCGTCGAGTTTGCAAAATAGTCATGAGCAGGCCGCATTCATCAATCGAGCGCCAAAGCTGGCTTGACCGCCTGCCGAAGCGAGCGTCGAGTGCGGCGATGATCTTGGAAGATGCCGATGGCCGCGTGTTGGTCGTCAAGGCAAACTATAAACCGTATTGGACATTCCCTGGCGGAATTATCGATCCTGGCGAGACGCCAAAAGAGGCCGCCATTCGTGAAACGCTCGAGGAAGTCGGTATTGATATCCATCCCGAAACCGTCGAGTTTGTCGCAGTTGTCGATCGTTACAGCGAGATAGCCCAGACGTATCAGTTTGTGTTTAAAGCGCCTCTTGGTACTGATACGCTCGATCATGTTATTTTACAGGCCTCTGAAATTGACGAGTATGCCCTTATAGCAAAAGAGCAGGTGAGAGCAATGGACCGCAATTACGCCAAGACCGTACAAAGCTGGATGGATGGCAAGAGCGGTTATGTCGAACAAAAGTTCGATCGAAATGATATTTAAATCCTACAGTGCGTCGGTTGTGTTTTCAGCTTCTTCCGTCGTGACTTCTCCGACTGGTTTTGCCTCAAAAACAACACGTCCAGCGTCTGCGCCGCCGAGTTCGCAGCTATAGAGCGTTAACTTTGGCTCTTCGCTCTCGGCTTCGATTTCTGTTTGGTTAGGTGCGACGGTATACTGCTTTGACACTTTATAGCCGTAGCGTTTGCCGTTAAAGTCGACGATAATCGGATCGCCTTCCTTTACCTTATCAAGGTGATAAAACGGCGATTTTTCAACGGTAGCCTGAGGGGTTGGCTGGATACTGAAACGGTGTGCGGCAATGATGAAGTTGCCGCCTTTTTCTGGGTTGCCGCGATCGGGGTGACGCCACCATGCGCCGCGGTCCAGGGCGGCTTCGCCGTCGTCGCCGTACGGAATATTAACGTTGATCGATGGAATGATGATTCTGTTGTCGGTAGGCTTCGGGGCTTCAAGAGCCGAGACATCCATGGGTTGCGACGGGTAGAAGATTGATAGCTTTGGAGTCATCGCAAGCAGAAGAATATAGCCGCCGGCCGCGAGGAGAGCGAGGGCAATAATTGTAATTACTGCGCTTTTAACAGGGAATCGATTGTCTCTTCGTATGTGTAGCATGAATTTTTTGCGCCTTATCGCAGGTCTTTATAAAAGTATAATACGTAAGCATTTTTGAAACAAATTCTTGCAAATGAGGGGGTATGCATGATACCCTATGGGGGTATAGGAGAAACGCATGAATACAAAAAACAATTCATCCATGGCTATTAGTGCGACGCTTCATTGTCTCGTCGGATGTGCCCTCGGTGAGATTACCGGGCTAATTGCAGGAACAGCCCTTGGTCTACCAAATTATTGGACGGTTGTCCTTGCAATTGGGCTCGCTTTTATTTTTGGGTACAGTCTTTCGGCGCTACCACTTGTAAAAAATGGCATGAAGCTAGCTGCCGCATTGCCGCTTGTGCTCGCGGCCGATACGTTATCTATTGCAACGATGGAAGTCGTCGATAATCTTGTGATGCTTGGTATTCCGGGCGCGATGGACGCAGGCCTGGTTAATCCTATTTTTTGGCTATCGATGCCTGTTGCATTAACGGTTGCGTTCTTCGTAGCTCTTCCTGTTAATAATTACTTGTTGTCCCGGGGCAAGGGGCATGCTCTCACGCACGATCATCATAACCATGGAGGTCACTAAAATGAAGACGACCTATGGCTACGCCGAAAACAAAGAACAGATTGCAAAGCGGCTTTCACGAGCTGAAGGCCAAGTTCGCGGTATCGCAAGAATGGTCAAGGAGGACGAGTACTGCATTGATATTCTTACCCAGGTAACCGCTGTGCAGGCGGCGCTCGACAAAGTAGCTCTGGAACTTTTACGAGACCACGCAAAACATTGCATGGCGAATGGCGACGGCAAGCAACAAGAAGAAAAAGCTGATGAGCTCGTTAAGGCTATTGGCAGAATGGTAGGGAGGTAACAAATGGAAACGAAGCCACTTTTATACGGAATCATCGGGTTGTTCATTGGCGGACTCGTCGTCTCGACGGCTGCAACTATGGAAAAACCTTCTGAGACGACAAACGATATGTCGATGTCGCAGATGACAAATGAGCTAAAAGATAAAAAAGGCGACGCTTACGACAAAGCATTCTTAAATAGCATGATCGAACATCACGAGGGTGCGCTCGAAATGGCAAAGTATTCAGCAGATAATGCCAAACACGCAGAGATTAAAGACCTCTCGAAGGAGATCATTACCGCACAAGAGGAAGAGATCTCTCAAATGAAACAGTGGCGCGCCGATTGGGGCTACGCCACTGCCGATAAAGATTCAAGCCATTAAAGACTAGAAGTCAAATAAGTCACCAAGGAAGTTCTCTTTTTTGTGGTGCTTCTTGTGATGGTCGTCGTGACGATAGTCGTCGCGGCGGTAGTCATCATCGTGACGCTGTGGACTCTGATGGTGATACTGAGGTCCGTGAGGCTGGGAGTGTGATGCGGGCTGTGTTGGTGCCTGGTTGTGTCCGATCATTTTGTCGAGTTCTCCGCGGTCTAGCCATACGCCGCGGCACTGCGGGCAGTAATCGATTTCAATTCCTGAGCGTTCGGTCATTTGTAGTACGGTTCCGTCAACAGGGCACTGCATTGTCATTCTCCTTGATTCTTAGTAGTACTCCAATAGTATCATCCGAACCTTAGTGCTTGCTGATAGATCACAAAAATAATCACGGCAAAGGTGTGATTGAGATCACGCTGTGCCTCATCTTAGCGTCGTACTATGTATGTATGAGAAAAGGCTTATGGATTCCAGTATCACTATGTGCAGCCCTGATCCTCCAGGTTGCGTTTATTTTGCAATCACCGACTGCGGAGGCGGCTGGTCCGAACCTTATTGCTAATCCATCTCTCGAAAATGGTACGACTGCGCCTAATAACTGGATAAAGAACAGCTGGGGCCAGAATACGGCTACCTTTACATACAAAAAGAACGAAGGCTATCAATCAAGTCGCAGCGTACGCGTGCAGCTTTCAAATTATGTAAGTGGAGACGCTAAATGGTACTTTAATGCAGTTAATGTCGAGCCGAATACGACGTATACGTTTAGTGATTATTATAAATCGAATAAAAAAACAAAAGCAGTGGCTGTAAGTTATGATGCAGCCGGCGCACCGACATATACTGACATCGCACTTAATATAGCTGCGTCCAACACGGATTGGAAACAGGTAACGGCCAAGTACACGACACTGGCATCGACTAAGAAGTTAAGCGTATTCCATGTGATCGAACAAAACGGATGGCTTCAGATCGATAAGGCAAGTGTAACAAAGGATGATGTTGTTCCGCCGACACCAGCCAATTCGGTTCCCAATCCATCAGTAGAGGCTTCTAGCGGTACGCCGGCCATGCCTACGTCGTGGCATACGGGCAGTTGGGGCAGCAACACTCCGGCTTATGAGTACGTGAATGAAGGTCGAACAGGTAATCGCAGCGTCAAGTTGACGATGAGCAATTACGTTGACGGTGACGCTAAGTGGTATTTTGAACCGCAGCAGTTAGAGAAGGGGAAAGATTATCGTTTTAGCGCATGGTATAAAACTAATACTATTCCGAATGTCGTTGTCCGCTATATTACTTCGTCAGGGACCGATCGGTACTTCGGCATGCCGCGACCAGAGCCTAACGGGACGACAAACTGGCAACAATATTCTGATACGTTCAGTGTGCCGGAAGATGCGCAGTCAGTTACGGTATTCTTCTTTCTATCGAGTAACGGCTGGCTGCAGCTTGACGACTTTAGCGTCACTCCGTATCAGACCGTTGGTTTTTCAAGGCCGCTTGTGAGCTTGACGTATGATGATGGGTTCGAGGAAAACGTAACGACCGTTCTCCCTCGTCTTAATGGCGCGAATATAAAATCGACCCAGTGCTATGCGACGCAGTTTATCGAAGGCCAGCCTGCGCAGGTGCAAAACGTGATGGCGTTTAAAAACAGCGGCCACGAAATATGTTCGCATACCGTGACGCATCCAGCATTGTCGCAGCTGAACACCGCCGACCTCACGTATGAGCTTACGCATTCAAAGCAATACCTTGAATCAACCGTCGGCTTGCCGGTAACGAGTTTTGCGTCGCCGTTTGGTGATTATAACGCAGCCGTAAATAACGAGATCAAAAAGTACTACAGGTCGCATCGAACGGTAGATGAAGGTTATAACTCAAAAGATAACTTTAATATCTATAAAATCCGGGTACAAAACATGCAGGCGACAACAACGCTCGCTGAGTTCCAGGGATGGATCAATAAGGCTAAGGCCGACAAGACATGGTTAGTATTTGTTTATCACCGCGTAACCCCCGGCGAACCAGGTCAGTTTGACACGAAAGAATCAGACTTTGTTCAGCAATTGAACGCGCTAGTTGCGAGCGGCGTGACGGTTAAGACATACAATGAAGCACTCAATGAGGTGATACCCCAATTATAGCGGGGCAAGGTTAATAACGAGAGGGGAAGGCAGAGTAACGATAACGGTTCATTACTGCGTGCTGAAATAAGGCTGTATCATGGCAAAGAAAATAGGGACAAAAAGAACACGGAAGCGACGCCTTGCTCTTCTACTCCCAGGACATAACGAAGAACTGATTATCGGAACAACGATCCAGTCCGCCGTAGCGGCAGGACTGCAGCTTCGCGATATTTACGTCGTTGACGATAACTCTAATGACAAAACAAGAGAAATCGCGCTGAGTTTTTTGCCTGCGGAGAACGTGCTTTCAGTAGAACGAAGTGGCAAGGCGAGGGCGGTAAAAAGGGCGCTGGAGCATTTCTCTATCGTAGACCGCTATGCGTGGGTGCACGTGGCAGACGCAGATAGCGTATTTTGTCCGGATTACTTTAGAATTTACATACGTCACTTGAACGCAAAAAAATGGTGTGCCTGTGTCGGGTTCGTGCAGAGTATGCCGGGTAATTGGATCGCAAAGTATAGAAGTTTCAGTTATACGTACGGACAGCATATTTTTAGGCGATTGCAGTCATGGTTTAATATCATTGCCGTTCTGCCCGGCCCAGTCACCTGCTTTAGGACGGATATTGTAAAGCATTTGGACTTTGAGACAGAAAGCCTTACGGAGGATTTTGATCTCACGCTTCAGATTCACCGTTATCATTTAGGCAGGATACGTTTCATCCCAGAAGCCATTAACTACACGCAGGATCCAAGGACTATCAGTGATTTTATTAATCAGACACTCAGATGGCAAAGGGGCTTCTTTCAGGGTGTACGCAAGTATCATATCGGCTTCAGGCCGAGACTGATCGATGCGGGGATAGGCTATCAGATGCTCGAGAGCGTCTACTACATCCTTCAGTTATTGGTTATTTTACCGCTGCTTATTGTTACGACGCGTAGTTTCTCTGGCGCGCTGCTTATAATCGGCGCAGACTTTATGGCGATTATCGTGCTGGCTATTTTTTCGTCGGTTGCAGCGCATCGTCCGTCGATCCTTCTGTCGTTATGGTATTTTTATGCGCTGAGATTTTTGGAGCTGAGTTTATTCATATGGGCATTCCTCGAAGTGATTATCCTGCGGAAATTCAAAACCGTCGCACGCGGGTGGCAAACCGAAGGGCGTCGTTATGAGGTCTCGGCGGTCATTGTTAAGGAGGCGAAGTGAGAAGCGCCGTTAAAAATCGCCGTTCATTTGTGCTGCGTATTCTGCTGGGATCGGCCTCGCCTTTTATTGTTATATGCGGAATCATCGCGGTTTTTTATCTTGTGTACCGCGTGGGGCTCGTGGCGTTTCCCGCGGTCGTGGTAGGCGAGAGTTTTATAAAGCCGGCTAAGGCGCAGCCGCTGATTTGCTCCGAAGAAGATGACATTCGTCCTCGGGATTCGGCCCCGATTATCTCCGAAGCATATCAACAGCGCATCCGAAAGCAGTCGGCAAATTCTGCCAACTTGGTGCTTAATGCAAACCTGACTAGCGATCAGGATGGGCAGCCGAAAGACTACGGTCAGAGTACTGATAAACGAGATGATTATGAATTTGGCGAAGAGGGCGGCGCAAGGTTCCTGCGGGTAAAAAGCAGTGAGGCCGATACTAAAAAACAGCCTGCCTGGCTGATGCCGCAGGTAAGTACGGCGCCCCATCAGACCTATGCGTATGGGTTTTCTTATCGTAGCGACGTTGCCGTGCGGGTGACAGTTGAAATGAAGATAAAGGACCGACAGCCACTAGAATACCGAAACGTCACAGTAATCGCTGATACAAAAGAGTGGCGCGATTTTGCAGCACATATCGACAGTGGTGAATCGATCGAATCGATGAGGGTGATCGTTACTCCCGTAGATAAAGGCAGGGTTGATGTGAAAACGTTTGATGTCCGTATTATGCCCGGTGCGGAGCTGCGGCGGGGCGTCGTGAGCGTGACATTTGACGATGGTGTGAGTAGCGTAGGAACAGACGCCGTGCCCATTTTGAATAAGTATCAGATTCGCAGTACTCAGTACGTCATGAGCGATATCGTTGAACAGAACGCGGCTACCTATATGAATCTTCAGACACTCAAAGAACTAAGAGATACAGGGCATGAGATAGGTTCGCATAGCCTTTCTCATTGCAACCAGGCATCTTTAAAAGATCAGGCGCTCAAAGATAATGCGCTTAAAAGCAAGGAAGCCCTTGAGCGAAACGGCTTGGGGCCAATCCGAAGCTTTACGTATCCGTTTGGTAAATATGATGCGACGACCCAAGGTGTATTTTCGAAGGAGTATCAGTACACAAGAACCTCCGACGCTGGATACAATGACCGTTATTTTGACGAGACAAACATACGCGCGATGAGCGTTCTGGACTCAACGAGCGACCAAACTTTCCGGGCATGGTTAGACTATGCGAAGGCAAACCATCTATGGGTAGTGCTCGTGTATCACCGCGTGAACGAAGAGGGGACATATAATGTTACTTCGGATCAGCTCGACCGTCAGCTCGCAATGGTAGCTGGCAGCGGTTTGCGAATATTGCCGCTCAGCGAGGCAGCGGATGCAGTGCGCAGTGAATCGGCTCGTCCGGCGTCGGTCAGTTCTACTGCTCCTGCAGAACTTCCGCAGACCGGCAGCGCAATTACTGATGCAGGCGTCGTTGCGCTTCTTGTTGCGAGCGGCAGTTATTGGTTTGCGAGCCGTAGGGCTCTTACCCGGTTGCACAATTAGTGTAGGCTGTCGTAAAGCGAGAGGGGCGTGTCGTTGGCACGAAGACGGCGAACGAATGTGTCAAAAACTGGCGTGTCGGTACTCGTCGCAGCTTGGCGTGGCTTCCAGTAGGACCAATCGACGGCCTCATTCATTGCCGTCTTGTCTTCTGCAAAGAGATTAACTGTCACTAAGAGTTCCTTTGATCGAAGGGTCTGCACCTGTTTGATAACTCCATTTAAAATGTTGCCGCGCTCCTCGGGCGATAGGCTTACTTTCTCATTAGGGTTATCAGCATGCATCGTTTTAAATGTGCCGGTATTTAGCCAGATATTTTTAATTCCGGTAATATCAGATGCTTCCGCGACTATTTTATGATTAAGAAAATGCGCCGGATCGAGTTGGGCTTTATCTTTTGATCCGGCCGGGGGCATATAAGGGAATCCTTGATACCCAATGCTGTCGACTAGATTTTTAGGGAGATTTTTTAGGTACGGCGAAAGGCTTTTTTGTTCACCCTTGCTCCAATGAAGATCATTGTCAGGATACGTCGTACTGTTTAATAGGATAGATACTTTGCTTGCTGGAAACGTGCTCTTTTGGAGCTGAGCTACTTTAGTGGTGTTTGCAATAAAATCCTCAGGATTGGTTGTTGTCCATGAGGGCGTATTTGCTTCCGGAAATAGTATCCAGGTACCCATGACTTCATCCGTTACGCCTTCACGTTTAAGAGTGGCGTAATATTCGGCAAGTGTCGCATCAAACTCACCGCCGCGAATACGCTTGAGGATATTCGCTTCAGTAAGAGACGGCTCGAATACTACAATGGGAGAGATGGAGTGCTTTTTAAACTCTTTGAGTTCAGCGGCGACCGATATTGCTTGGCTGTGAGCCTCGTCGAGTGTCGTCGGCATCGGTGCGAAGGTCATAATACGGTCCGTCACCGAACCGTTGCACACGGCTTCGTATTCTGCGAGTTTTTTTAGAATCGGACTTGGGCTGTTGGCAATGCCAGAGCGCTTTGGCTGCCCGTCGGAGCAGTTGGCAGGCAAGGGTTTTTCAATGGCGGACTCGACTTTGATACTGGTGTTATTTTGGGTTGTGATAATGACGACGGCGATCGTAGCCGTTATTCCTAAGCTGGCAATAATGGCAGCGTAATTGATGCCCATACATCTAGTATAAGTCGTTTTTAAAAATATCGTCAAAAAAACAACTCAATATGTATCCATTTAATAAGGATAATTGGCCTTCTCTCTGTTGAGTCTTATAATAATAAGAGATGTTTGATTATCCTGTGGTGTTCGTGGACATTGAAACGACTGGCGGAAGTTACCGCAACAGTCGCGTTCTTGAGGTGGCCGCCATAAGGGTAGAGGGTGATGAAATTGTACAAGAGTTTAATACGCTCATCGACCCTGAAACGTACATTCCCGCGAGTATTACGCGGCTTACGGGGATTAAAGCAGCCGACGTTGTCGGGGCACCGACCTTTAGTGATATTGCCGATGAACTCATGGACATCTTAGAGGGTGCTGTTTTCGTTGCGCATAACGTGCGGTTTGACTACTCGTTTTTAAAGCATGAATTCTCGCTGGTCGGGCTTGACTTTACACCTAAGCTTTTGTGCACCGTACGGCTTTCGCGTGCTCTTTATAGCCTGGAAAAAGGGCATAGTCTCGCAAAGCTTATAGAGCGACATAACATCCCGGTACTTGACCGACACCGTGCGCTTGAGGATGCGCGTGCGATCTATTATTTTACACAGCTGGCGTTTGGGGAACATGGCCGGGAGGCGTTTCAGGAAGCGATCGCCCGTCAATTAAAAACACAGTACATGCCTCCGCATCTGGATATGGAGGAGCTTGCGAATATAGGCAATACTCCCGGTGTGTATATTTTTAAAGATGAGTTTCACCAACCTATTTACATAGGAAAAAGCATCACATTAAAAAAGCGGATTCTTTCGCATTTTCAGGATACCAGCGCAAAAGAAGTGAAGATCAGTCAGAATGTTCACCATGTAGAAGTTATTCCTACGGGCAGTGAACTTGCGGCTTTGATGTTGGAATCAAAGCTGGTCAAGGAGCAGCTGCCGCTATTCAACCGGATGCTCCGCAGAGTGACGTCGTATGCTATTTTACAAAAAGATACGAATGAGGAGGGGTACGCCGTTATAAAAGTGCGGTCTGGCCGGCCGGATGAGGACGTTGATCTTCAGAACGTGTATGGATTATACGAAAGCCGGACCAAGGCGAAAAAACGCCTTGAGGAGATGACGAAAACTTTCGAACTTTGCCCGAAGCTCATGGGTATAGAAAACACAAAAAGTGCCTGCTTCTCGTATTCGCTCGGTAAATGTAAGGGCGCGTGTATCGGCAAGGAGCCACGAGAAAGCTACAACCGCCGGTTTGAAATAGCTCTCGAGCACACCAGGATCGAACAGTGGCCATTTGATTCGCCGATCGCCGTCCCCATGAATGAAGCGGGCGACGCGGTCGTGATAAATAATTGGATCGTGCAGGGTTACTTAAATGGAGAGGGCGATATGACACTCGCCGACGAGCCGCGTTTTGATATGGACGAGTATAAGATCGTGCGTCGTTTTATACGCGAAAACCGTCAGTTTATCGTTCCTTATGGTATTTAATCAACGCGGTAGAAGCGGCTACTGACCAATTTTTTGTAGGGGTCCCAGACAAGTTTTGCCTTTTTGTGCGTCAGCGTCGACATCTTTACAAGGATAATAAGCAGCATCGTAAGGCCTGTGCAAAGCAGTGCTGCCAAAATCTTAAATGCAAAGCCGCCGCCCGCGTCAATCGTAAGGATGAATGCCTCTGTGATGCTAAACAGTACCAGCATGATCATCCACTCGTTATTGAAAACCCGGTTGTTCATCTGCATAGAAAAATTGGTACGATTGAGCTGATTATCAACCAACTTAGTGAGGAGCTTGTCGATGTCTTCTTTGTGAGCGCCCTTGTAGTCTAGCGCAAAGGTGATGAGTTTCTCGTAGTTGGCTTCTCCTTCGCCCGGTCGACGGCTCTTAATAGAGGACTTTAAGTAATCGACGAAGTATGACTGGATATCGTTACGCAGTTCTTTCGGTAGCTTTTTAACCATCAGGACCATCGCAAATACAGCGTTAGCCTCAGAGCGAACGATCCTGTGAAGCTCCTCGATGCGAGCTCGTTGCGCATTTAAAATCGGCGCGATGTAGAACCCGTAGAGGAGGGAGTTAACAGAGAAAAGGGTCAATGCGCTGCTGTCGAATTTTACCTTTGGAAGAAGCGTAATGATAATGAGGTAGCCGAGTAAAAATATAAAGAAATAATGGCTGAGCCGGACCTTTTCAAGAAAGAGTTTTTTCATTTTGTTGTTTCCTTTTAGTCCAAGCATACAGTAACCAGTAATTATTACAATAAGCAAAATAAACAAAAAATCCCCGAAGGGATTTTTCGATAAATTCATGGTCGGGGTGAAAGGACTCGAACCTTCGACCTCACGGTCCCAAACCGCGCGCGCTAGCCAACTGCGCCACACCCCGATAAGTGTTACTTAGGAGATTATAACGTATAATCGGGCATTTTTCTAGTGGTATTTTCGGTGCAAAAACGCTACGATTATTTTATGATTAAACAAACATTAGCGTGGCTACTTCATTTGTCTCGCCCTACATGGGCGGAGCGGTACTTTATTGTCATTCTTATTTTAGGCGCAGTTCTTGCGATGCTGATCAGCCTATCTATTGGCCTAGCGCAGAGCGTCTGGTTTGATGAGGCGTATTCTATCATGCTGGCTAAACAGCAGGCTGGAGAGTTGCTGCGTCTGACAGGGCTTGATACGCATCCGCCACTTTATTATCTGCTATTAAAAGCCTGGGCCGGCTTGTTCGGTTGGAGTGAAGTTGCGCTTCGCAGTTTGAGTGTATTGGCGATGGGCGGCGCAGTGGTATTCGCGGGTCTTCTTGTAAAGCGCCTGTTTGGCGTAAAAGCCGCGCTTATTGCGCTGCCTTTTGTTGTTTTGGCACCGTTTCTTTTGAGATACGGCTTCGAGATTAGGATGTACTCGCTCGCATCACTCATCGGAGTTGCTGCGACGTACGTGCTTGTTTCTGCGCTTTCAGCCAAGGGCCGTAAGCAGTGGGTACTTTATAGCATTTACGCAGTGCTGATTGCGCTCGGTGTATATACGTTATACTACCTGGCGCTGCTTTGGGTTGCGCACGTCGTTTGGCTTTTGTGGCTTTGGCGTCGAGAGAAGCGCCCACTTGCAAAAGCTCCGTGGCTGTTGGCGCTTGCCGGAAGTGTCGTGCTGTTTCTGCCGTGGCTACCAACGTTCATTTCCCAGGTAGGGAATGGCGCGCTGGCTCCGATTTCTCAGGCAATGACGCTTGAAAATATCCTTGGGATTATTTCGTTCGGGTTCGTATACCAGCCGGTCTGGCAATTGACCGCCGCCGTTTCACTGCTGGTTCTATTTGTTATTATTACCGCTTCGTATGTCGTCGTTCGTGCGTTTAAAGCGGCTGACAAAAAACAGCTTCCGCATCTGATGCTCCTTGCGATGTATATTTTGGTTCCAGTCGCGGTGATTACGATCGTCTCGCTTGCTCGCCCTATGTATGTTGAGCGCTATCTGGCACACGTCCTCATTGGCGGCATGTTACTTGTAGGCGTGAGTGCTGCATTCGTATTGCCAAAGGCAACACGCACGATCAAGGCTGCCATCCTGATGCTTCCTGTCATCATGCTTGTAGGCGTCGCTCATTTGGTTCAAGTAGGTAACTACAATTTCCAGCGGCTACAAAAACCGATGGTCGACCAAGTTGCGATGGAGCTAAGTAAATGTAAGGAGGGCGCCACGATACTCGCAGCAGATCCATACGTTGCGATCGAACTTGCTTATTATGTCCCGACTTGCCAGATTAAATTCTATAGTCAATGGGAAGAGCTAAAAGGTGGCTATGCCCCGCTCTCTAAGAGTGAACAAATGGTTCTAGACACGACCAAACTATCAGCTGAGCGACCTATTCTATACGTTTACTACGACGAACCGCAGCTGCAAATGCCCGAAGGAACACAGCTAAACTCCATGAGTACGCACGGCAAAATGACCGTAGCGACCTTTAGCGCGGAATAACTCTGTTTATACCCGGGATCTTAACGATCGCCCAGGTAGTGAGGATACATCCCAGCGAGATGATTGTATTAACAACAAAGTTGTCAGACACGCTCAGGAACATTGCACAGGCAACGAGCGGAATAGTATGGAGAATATAAGCCGTTAGTGAACGCTCGCCAAAAGGAAGCAGTAGCCAGCCGAGATATTTTTTAAGTAACGGTAAGAGCAGCTGAAAAAGGCTGAGCAGGCCAATAAACCACGCGAACGCCGTAACAAGTGTTCCGAAAGTGATCGGGTCACGGCTGAACAGTGTGTTTTCGTAATCGCCCGGCATATGTGCCAAAACCTCGTTCATAGCGAGCAGTACCGTTACGACGAGCGTACCGATAGAACCAAAACGGATGATGTCACGGCGCTTTTGTGTGAGTCCGCGGTACCATGCCAGGATTGATTCGAAGTAAAATCCTGCAATTGTCGGCAGAAAGAACAATACTTGCCACTGCATCCATTCGATAGAGTTAAGGACGCCCACTCCCCAAAGAGCCATGGAGAGTACTGCCACGATCCACGATTTGCCCTTTCTCATTAACCAAATGACACCCGGTGCAATGACAAGGAATATCGCGTAGAGGTAGAGGAAGTGGGTAAGAGTATGGACGTAACTGACACTCAGCGTGCTAACGATAAGCTCCCACCAGTTGCCTTCTGGGATAGGAACATGCGCCATGCTGCCTTTGAAATCAAGCAGCCACGATGCGCCCACAAGAGCGAGGCTGGTGATAATCATCCAAACATAAAGCATGACGCCCCGGCCAGCCAGTTTTTTGCTCACCTCGCCGAGTGGCTTATTTCGGTTTTTGTATCCGCGAATATATCCCACAAGCAGCCCTGAAATAATGACGAAGCCTTCAGCGGCAGATGCCCATAGCTCTCCGCGACCGCTGACAAACTGAAAAAGATTCGGCCATCGCCATAAATGATCGACGATAATCACGATAATAAAAAAGCCACGGAGGTAGTCTAGCGCAAGAATTCGCGCGGAAGGGGTCTTCTCTGACCCTTTGTCACTATTCATCTCTCCTAGTATAACAAACCTATCCTTGGTAAAACCTGAAGGAAGACGATCAGTGCCGCTATAATAGGAGTATGATGATACCTACCCCGTACCCAGCACCAGATTTTAATCTCTTGGACTCTGAGGGTGAGCCGCACCAGCTTGCCGACTACAAAGGAAAGTGGCTGGTACTTTATTTTTACCCTAAAGACGACACGCCCGGATGCACCGTAGAGGCGTGTAGCTTGCGTGACGCCCGCGATGATATTGCGGCACTGGGTGCGTCAATCGTTGGCATCAGTCAGGACGACGCTTCCAGCCACGAAAAATTCAAAGCAAAGCACACGCTTAATTTCACGCTTTTGAGTGATCCGGAAAAGAAGGTGATCGAAGCTTACGGAGCCTGGGGTAAAAAAATGTTTGGCAAAGAAGGAATTTTACGTAGAACATACATTATTAACCCTGCCGGTCAGGTCGTTAAAGTCTATGGCCGCGTTACGCCGCTTGGTCACGGCGATCAGATCATTGAGGAACTAAAGAAGCAGCAGGTAGCTTAGGCTGTTTTTCGACGCAGATAGTACATTAAGCTAATACCGGCAAGAAGGGCTGCTATGCCCGAGCTGGCAAGGAGCGCGCTGTTTGCTCCTGTTTCTGCTAACGTCTCGTCACCTGAGGATGTGGGGGCGCATTCTGCAGGCCTGCTAATGCTAAGGACTGACGTATCTACTGCCGAGCCGAGAGCCGTTGCGGTTACTCCAATGTCGCCCGAGGAATACGAGCAGCTCGCGGTAAAGTTGGCAGTGAGCGGCGCGGAGCTTGAAGCGGAGGCGATGTCTGCCGAGTAGGTACATTCTGTTCCCATGCAGGTCCAGTTTGTCCCGCTCACGTTGTTCATATTAACACCGGCCGGCAGACTGAACGAGATTTTATTAGGAGCAACCGCATCGTAGCTGGAAGAACCATTAGCGAGTGTCAGTGTTGAAGAGACGGTGCCATTTGCAGATGAGCTGCTGTCATTAAGGCTCATATCCATACAGCCGGCTGGCAATGCACTGACGCCTCGATTGGGGATAGTACTGGAGGGAAGCGTGCCTACCTGGGTAAGCTCCGTATTAAAGTACGTAGGGGCGTTTTGATAAGGGTTTGGCATCACGTCATCCGTAATGTATACCCAGCCGGCGTTATTATTGCGGCTGTCAGAAAGAGCATCTGCAAACTCTGCGCCAGAGGTTGTGTGGATCAGGTGCCAGAACCTATTGCTATAAGCCGGGTTATCTTGAAAGCCATCGGCAGGCAATGACCATGTCTGATAGAGCGCATAGCCCATTTCTGCATTCAGGAAGATGTCGCCGTAAGGCTCATAGGCGGGTGAGGTATAAGTGCCGAAGTTCTGCGCAATCAGGTCATTCTGATATTTTGATTTTGCAAAATTATAAGCGTACGCCGAGTAGCAGAGATCTGCGGCGCCACCAACGCTGACGCGGTCGAGCAGTACGCCGCTCACGCCAGGGTACATTGTGTGCCAATCGTCGATGTCTTTCATGACATCTGCCATTGGGCGAGTCTGATAATTGGTATCGACGTACCCGATAGAACGGATACCCGCGGATGTATTTGCCGCGATGCGGGCTG
>DASUVJ010000049.1:0-3365 GCA_036378995.1 Saccharimonadales bacterium (SeqCode) | reverse complement strand
TATTCCTATAATGTCAAATAGTTTGTCTTTATAACTAATTATAGCATGAAATAGACGCTTGCAGTAAAGAGTGTTTTGAGACTTTTTTAATGTCTGGATGATGGTATTGCTTAGAAACGGTCTCTTGAACATCCATCAATAAAAATTACTACGTTTAAAAGCATACCATAAATTTTGATTTTTATGGTGTGATCTTACGCTTGTTTACGAAGTCTTACGACGAACGACACGGCGACGAGGCTTGCGGTCAGAGGTTTCGTCGAGAAGTTTTTTAGCTTCTTCGTGAGTGATTGCCTTAGGATCGGTACCCTTCGGGATCTTGGCGTTCTTTTTACCGTCGGTGATGTACGGACCATAGCGGCCGTTTAGTACTTTGATTCCGTCACCGAAGTCAGCGATGTTTTTCTCGGCTTCGCTTTTTAGTTTGTCGGCGTAAAGCTGGCGCGCTTCATCGAGAGTAATAGTGTGCGGGTCATGCGGTTTGATGCTTACGAACAGCTTGTCAACAACGATATATGGCCCAAAACGGCCAATATTCGCCTTAATTTCTTTACCGTCCTCAGTCGTACCGACAAGACGTGGCAGTTTGAACATCTCAAGGGCCTGTTCGAGCGTGACTGTCTCGATCTTGGCACCGGTTGGAAGCGGCGCGAAAACGGGCTTAGGATCGTCGGATTGCTCGCCCTTTTGCAACATCGGACCAAAACGGCCAAAACGTGCAAAGATTGGCAGGCCGGACTTTGGATCGTCGCCTACGTGACGAGTCTGTGTCGCCTCTGCACGGGAGACACCGGCACTTTCTTCTACCAGCTTGTGAAATGGCGTGTAGAACTCCGTAAGTACCTTGACGCGGTCCTTGTGGCCCACGGCGATTTCGTCTAGTTCAGATTCGACGGACTTGGTAAAGTCGTAGTCCATGACTTTTTCAAAGTGCTTGACCAAAAAGTCGGTAACGACCTTGCCGGTATCTGTCGGGAAGAGTTTATTCGTGTCTTTGCCGTATTGGATTTTTTCGGTTGATTCATCAATGACGCCGTTTTTTAGAATGAGTTTTGCGATTTGCTTCTCGACACCTTCTAGTTCGCCCCGTTCAACGTAACCGCGAGTCTGGATGGTGTTGATGGTGCTGGCGTAGGTAGATGGTCGCCCGATGCCCATTTCTTCCAGTTTTTTGACGAGGCTAGCCTCGGTGTAACGCGCCGGACCGCGCGAGAGCGTTTCGATGGCCTCAGCTTGCTGAAGAGTCAGCGGGTCACCCTGCCTTACCTCTGGAAGCAGTACGTCATCGCCACTACGGCCGTAAACTTTAAGGAACCCATCAAAGACGACGATTTCACCCTTGGCTTCCATGATTTCATCGGTCTTGCTGGCGGCAATCGAAATGGTCGTCTTTTCTAGTGACGCGGGCGCCATTTGCGTAGAAAGCGTACGGCGCCAGATCAAATTGTAGAGCTTTTGTTGCTGCGCATCTGCTCCAGCAATGTCACGACGGACATCAGTCGGGCGGATGGCTTCGTGGGCCTCCTGGGCATTGGCAGATTTTGACTTGAAAGTACGGAACTGGTGGTATTCTTCTCCGTATTTTTCCTTAATGAATGAAGTCATTGCCCCAAGTGCCTGTGTAGACAGGTTGACGGAGTCGGTACGCATGTAGGTAATAAGGCCGGCTTCGTACAGGCGCTGAGCGAGTTGCATGGTGTTGCGCGGGCTAAAGCCGAGCTTGCTGCTTGCCTCTTGCTGGAGCGTACTGGTCGTAAACGGTGCTGATGGGTTGCGTGTACCCGGCTTTTTAGTGATGTCGGCGACGGTAAAGTCGCTGCTTGCGAAAGCCTCAAGAATGGTACGAACATCGTCAGCTGATTGGTGCTTTTTGCTGCTGACTGCAGGTAAAACGGTACCGTCCGAGAGTAAGAACTCGGCCGTTAGCTTAAAGGTGGATTCTGGTTCGTGAGCGTCAATTTCGGCCTCGCGCTCAACAATCAGGCGCACAGCAACAGATTGCACGCGGCCGGCAGAAAGCTGAGGACGGACCTTGCGCCATAATACCGGTGAGAGCTCAAACCCTACCAGGTAGTCGAGCGATTGGCGGGCCTGCTGGGCCTCAACGAGCGGCATGTTAATAGTACGAGGATTTTTGACGGCTTCATCCAGTGCATTCTTTGTGATTTCGTGGAAAACGATTCGGTGGGTCGTCTTAGGGTCGAGCTTCAAAACCTCTGCAAGATGCCAAGCGATCGCCTCCCCTTCGCGGTCTTCATCGCTTGCGAGCCAGACGGTGTCGGCTGCTTTTACTTCTTTTTTAAGTTCGCTGATGGTTTTTTTCTTGTCGGCGTTGATTTCAAAACGCGGGGCAAATTTATTAGCAACATCAACACTGCCGTTTTTGGACGGCAGGCCGCGGATGTGGCCGATACTACTCTTTACGACAAAGTCCTTACCGAGGTATTTCTCGATAGTTTTAGCCTTTGCGGGGGACTCGACGATAACAAGATTTCTGCTCATAAATTCAATTATACCTTTAGCGTTTTTCGTGGCACTAGTGCTTTATCCTACGAAATTTCAGAAGGTTTGTAAAGATTTCTCTCGGCCGCCCGGGGAGCGCGATGCTCCACGGGCGGCCTGCGGCGGACGGGACGGAGGGATTAGAAAGACCAGGTGCGACGCGTGTGCAGAAGACCGTTGAGGCGGTCGACACACAGTTCGTAGCCCCAGGTACGGCCGAACGCGAGCACGGCCATGTCCTCGGTACTGAAGAACCGGACGTTCACCCGGCAGCGTCGGCAGTTCGCCGTGATGCCTTCGTAGGGTGCGCGGTTGCCGAGCCGTTTGCGGACGAGCTGGGCGTCGCGGATCTTGCGTCGCGGCTTGCCCTTCGCCCGGTCCATGATCTCGGTGCGGGTCATGCGAGGCACGTTCTCACCTCATTCATCGTTGCCGGCAATTACTTAAGAGCCCCGGGAGGGCTCGATCAAGTCCGTGTGTATTATTACGCTGCCTTTGCTGACGTGTCAACTATAGGGCATGCAAAAGGCCGTCCGGGGGTTGAGGCCGGACGGCCTTCGCAGAACCGGAGTTCACGTGTTCACTCCTCCGAGCTCTCGTCGACGACCAACCCCGTTAGGCGTACGTGAACGCCACCGTTCGAGTTGGTGCAGAACCCGAGGCTGTCGTCCAGGTTCAGCGCTCGGGACGCCTGTCGCGCCTGGGTGGTGTTGCCGTAGATCTGCACGCGCTTGGGGTGCAGGCACCCGTCGCAGTGCTTGAGCACACCCCTGGGTGCGGTGCGCTTCCTGCGGGTTGAGCGGCGTGATGACATGAGTCACCTCCGGTTGTGAATCTGCGAATCGTTAGGAGCCGGTCGGCTC
>DASUVJ010000048.1:0-26327 GCA_036378995.1 Saccharimonadales bacterium (SeqCode) | reverse complement strand
ATGCTCCGGGGTTCCACGGCGTTTTGTCGTGAGTGTCGTTAAGCGCTGCTCGGTATTCCAGGCGGCAATCTTCAGGTTCATACTAGAGTTTTTCTTTAATTTCGGCGATCAGGTCACGAAGCTCTGCTGCTTTTTCAAATTCCAGATTGGCACTCGCCAGCTCCATCTGGCCGGTAAGCTCTTTGACGAGCGTTTTGTATTCGTCCTTAGGAATCTTTTTAAGATCAATCTTTGGCTTCTTGTCGTCCTCTTTAACAGGGATGATCGCGCGAAGACCTTCGTCGATCTCTTTGGCGATACTGGTCGGCGTAATGCCGTGTTCAGTATTGTACGCTTCCTGGATGCCGCGACGGCGATTCGTCTCATCAATAGCAGCCTGCATGGAGCGGGTGATGTTATCGGCGTACATCAGCACCGAACCGTTCTCGTGACGAGCCGCTCGTCCGATCGTCTGAATGAGCGCGCTTTCACTACGGAGGAACCCTTCTTTATCGGCATCCATGATCGCGACAAGGCTCACTTCCGGAAGGTCGAGTCCTTCTCGCAAAAGGTTAATGCCAACAAGAACGTCATATACCCCAAGACGAAGATCGCGCAGAATATCGCCGCGCTCAAGCGTATCGACTTCGCTGTGGATGTAGGCGGTTTTAATCCCAATCTCCTGCAAGTAGGTCGAAAGATCCTCGGCCATGCGTTTAGTGAGCGTTGTTACCAGCACGCGCTGCTTTTTGGCAATGCGGTCATTGATTTCGGCGATGAGATCATCAATCTGGCCTTCCGTCGGCCGAATTGTAATCTCGGGATCTAAAAGTCCGGTCGGACGGATAATCTGCTGGGCCGGCTCTGGGCTATGGCTCAGTTCGTATTCACCGGGTGTTGCTGATACATAGATTGCTTTGTTAATGTGACGATCAAACTCGGTAAACGTCAGCGGGCGGTTATCGAGTGCTGATGGCAGTCGGAACCCGTGCTCAACAAGTACTTCCTTTCGGGCACGGTCGCCGTTATACATACCACGAACCTGAGGGAGGGTTTGGTGACTTTCGTCAACGAGCAGTAAAAAGTCATCCGGGAAATAATCCATAAGCGTCGCTGGCTGTTCGCCTGGCTCGCGGTTTGTGAGATAACGGCTATAGTTTTCGATACCCTTAACGAAGCCGGTCTCCTCTAGCATTTCAATATCGTATTTGGTGCGCTGCGACAGGCGCTGTGCCTCAAGGAGCTTGTCATGTTTTTCAAACCACTCCAAGCGCTCGTCGAATTCCTTTTTAATCCCTTCGATCGCGTGCTCAAGCTTTTGTTTTGGTGTAACATAGTGACTGCTTGGGAAGATCTTACACTCATCCGGCTCGCCCAATATCTCACCAGTTAACGGATCGATCTTAGTAATACGATCAACTTCATCGCCAAAGAATTCAATGCGATACGCGACATCTTGGCCCGCCGGAAAAACATCAACCACATCGCCCTTAACGCGGAAAGTTGAGCGGTGGAAATCAATGTCGTTTCGCTGATATTGGATATCGGTCAGCAGCCGAACAAGTTTATCCTGCTGCCTACGCTCGCCCTTTTTAATCGTAATCGACATCTCGGCATAGTCATCAGGCGAACCAATACCGTAGATACAACTGACGCTGGCTACAATAATGACGTCTCGACGTGTCAGTAGCGCGCTTGTTGCCGCATGGCGAAGACGATCGATCTCGTCGTTGATCTTGCTGTCTTTTTCAATATAGGTATCGCTTGAAGAGATATATGCTTCCGGCTGATAGTAGTCGAAGTAACTCACAAAATAATGAACTTCGTTTTCAGGAAAAAAGGATTTAAATTCACTGTAAAGCTGCGCCGCCAGGGTTTTATTATGCGCCAATACAAGCGTGGGCACTTGGCGGTCCTGAATAATATTTGCCATTGTGAACGTCTTACCGGAACCCGTCACACCGAGGAGGGTTTGCTCCCGCTCACCTTTTTCAATGCCAGCAAGCAGCTGCTTAATCGCAGTTGGTTGGTCGCCGGTTGGTTGGTATTTGGTCTGGAGACGAAATTTTTGGCTCATCTCTACCAGTATACTACTCTTTACGGATTGACTCGAGTACCTTAACGGCCGCTTTGTAATCGTCGGTCGCCATAATATCTTTCAGCTCGTCCATACTGCTCACTTTAGAGTCTTTGACATTGGACAGCTTAGGAAAATCAATTTTAGCGATAGCATTTAATGGCGAGCCGTCGCCATTCAAGTCAGGAAGAGCCCCAAGTGACGCCACCGTACAGTGCGAATCGCCCACACTCGCATGTGTCATTCCACCTTCTGGCGCAAGACCGACGGCATATTTGTATCCACCGCCCTTGTAGTCCGACATAGCCTCAACAAGGAAGAGTGAAGTCCCCGTCAGTTTTTTCACAGGTACGGAATGGACGTTGTAATAACGAACCTTTAGTCCGTCTGTCGTGTCACACGGTTGAGACGCCACACTCTCTTCTGAAACAAGAAATACTACCTGGATATCTTTATCCGGATTTGTAATGGTGATCGAGCTGGAAGCGGTCGCCGTGTCAGCTGCTTCTGGCTTTTTTGCTTCAGCCTCCCATCCTTCCGGATAATCCATTCTATAGATGTCATTTTTAAATGCAACATCCGCAGATAATAACGTTTCGTTTTGCGAACTGCCAGAATCCTGGGATTGGTTTGACGTATCAGCTTTTTTAGCGATAAAGTTCTGGTAAAAAATCACCCCGAGCGCAGCCATGAGAAGCACGACGAGCACGCCAAAAACAACTGCCATTGCGTCACCTTTTTCGTATACTCTTCGTGCCATATTTTTCTCCTATCCGCGTCCTGCGCGGCGATCACTTACTTGGCTATCGGTTCCATCGTGCTGGAAATCAGCGTATTTTTTATCAAGTGCTTCGTTGAGCCGCGCCACCAGACGAACAGGATCGCTGTCGTAGATAATCTCCTTTGCACCCGGTGCTTCAATGTGTTCGAGAAGGGTCGGAGTATAATCCGCAAGGCCACCGCTACCAAGCAGTACTGCGCAGACCTTACGGCTTTCAAGCGCCGTAGAGAGCTCGTGCAGGCTTCCCATGCGACCGCCGACGGTAATAATACCGTCACAGCTCCTTACCAGGTGAACATCGCGACCAACGTACTCCATGCCGGTAAAGTTAATGTAGTCGAATTCTTTGGTCGGCAGTCGGTATGTCGAGACGTGTTCGCGAAACGAAGTTGCCGGAGAGAATCCGACAGATACGCCTTTTGAATCTTCGACGCTCATAAAGCCCATCGCGGCGTAGTGCGGCAAACCGACAGTCGCTCCCGTCAAAAGCGTTTTACCGGATTCGGCAATCGCCTGGCCTAGTTCGTAGGCTAACTGATGTGAGGTATGAACCGTGTCGCCACTTGCCGCACCCGATACACAAATCTGGTAACGCATTAATTCAGCTCCTTAGGAATGTAATCCTCCGGTGCTTCCGTGAGGTACCGCTCGATTTCGTCGCGGTGCAACAGTCCTGCCTGCGCGCCAAGTTTTTGCACGACGCTCATGCTGTTAATCGGTGCCCAAAGAAGCGCTGTCTCGAGCGGCTCACCTAAAGCTAATGCCGCGGCAATCGTCGATGCAAATGCGTCTCCTGCACCCGTACGGTCATATGGTGGCTGAGGATCAGGATAGTTACGCATGAACAGTATCTTAGAGCCGTCAGAAGCATACGCACCATCCGCCCCGTCAGTCACGACCGCGACCTGTACGCCCAAATCATGCAGTGCCTGCATCAAACCGGGAATACTCTCGCGGTCCTTGCCAGTTACCTGCGCCGCTTCCTCACGGTTCATAATGACGAGTTCTGCACGTTTATAAAACGGTGCGACCTTTTCGGCGTCCCACATCAAGTGATACATACCCGGCTGGAAAATGAGCTTAATTGATGGATTACTATCAAGATATTTTAATAATGCTTCGTGAAGCGGCCATGTTTTTTCACCGAGTACCCCAAGATATACCCAATCAGGGGTTCTTGAAGGATCCTGCCACTGGTACGAATAATCTTCAAAACGCTGCAGCTTCGTTCGGTCGGCTCCGTAACGCAGTACGTAGTGGTAGTTTGATTTCATACCATCTTCAACAACGAGATCGTCAGTACCGACGCCCTCAAGCTTGAGGTAATCGATCATCTCTTGCCCTGGTCCGTCATTACCAAGCCACGACATAAGGCTCGTTGAAAGGCCAAGCCTTGTCATGGATACGGCTGCGTTCGGACTACATTCTACTGCCTGAACGATATCAACTTGGTCATACGGCAGTTTAGCACCAAGTTCAAACGTTAGGCGTTTGTAGCCTTTTTCGTCGGTCGATGATTCAGCGTGATCTTCGGATAATTTAATAAATGCGTCGGTAATAATGTCGCCTATGGCAAGAATGTGCGGCACTTGCACGCCCGCTGCGCTCGTTGAAGCTGGATAATCGCTGTCACTCTCTCTGTAAATGCCCACTTGTTCGGTAACCTCCTTGACGGTTTTTTCATTTGTTCGTTCATGCTCGGCGTAACGTTTGACGATTTCCATGCGCAGGTGCCTCTGTGCATGATCAGTCACGCGGTCATCGTATGTTAATTCGTGGTGATAATTTTCGACGACATCATGGAGATTAAACGACACGGGTCCATCACCTAGGTCAATCAACACGAAGGATGTGTCTTCTAGCAGTTCTTCCGCCCGCCGGGCCCCGACTGAGGCATCGAGAGCTTTATATAATTCCATCGTCGTCGTATCAGCCGGATCAAGCCCAAGGCTTCGCATCACTGCATGCGCTTTTTCAGTAACATCGGCGATCAATTTGACGTCAATACCGCTATTTCCGCTGGCGCGCTCAAGATCTGCAATATTTGCAATAAACAGTGGATGGTCATTACCAAGGAGTGTTTGCAGTTTTTTAGCCATATCTGTGTTCCTGTTTTATTGCTACTAGTATAGCATAACCGTCTTACAGAGGCTTTTCGTGAAGGGGCATTTCATGCAGCCGAACTCCCGCATGCAAGATACCCTCTTTGGCACCAATTTTCGTTACGACAGAAGTAGAGTTAGCGCTGGCAAAAAGAATGGATTCTTTTAGTGACTTGCCTTGTGCCCACTGGCTTAAAAAGCCAGAAGCAAATGCATCACCCGCACCCGTACGGTCGATGACCTTAACGTCTTCGTACATTCCGGCGCGAACGATAGTTTTGCCATCACTAGCAACGACGCCGTTCGGGCCATCACTGACTATTACGACCGGGACATAGTTAAGCGCGTGACGTACCAGTTCCTCCAAGTCCTCACCTTCTACGAGCTGTTGCATTTCTTCTTTGTTGACACAAAGGATATCCACGCTCTCGAGGAGCGCTTTTAACTTAGCGGGCTCCGCAAGTTCAGGCCCGGCCGGATTTAGCATAACTTTCGTACCAACTTTTTCAGCATGGTCGACAATTTTGCGAAGAAGATCGATCCCGCCGGTTGCTAGTGAACTTGGATACACCCAGTCAAAATCTTCAATGGCATCAAAATCAAGATCTTTGCCACGTGCGTCTGTCGAAACTCCGCGATGGTTTAAAATGGTGCGTTCGCCATTAGTAGCGATTAAGATCGTCGAATAGCCTGCTTGATAGTGCTTTTCACGCACGACACGAGAGGTTGAAACATTCTCGTCATCAAGATCGCGAAGAATCGTTTCGGATGCCGGGTCATGACCGAGCGTCCACATATATTCAGCGTGAAGCCCTTGGCGAGCGAATGTAACGGCAACATTGCTTGCATTACCACCCGTAGCAAAAGTAACGTCTTTTACTTCCATCTTTACGCCAAGCGGCAAGTGCGTATAGGCGACACTCCCCTCGGTGTGCGGATCGAATTCATCACTCTTCAAAAAGACATCTTGGGTCGCCTTGCCGATTGATAGGATTTTAGGGATTTTGTGGGACATAGGTTATCGGACCGCTTTCCCTGCGCTCCCGAACGCATTGATCTTTTCTTCGACAACCTTTTGCACTGCACCGTAGACTTCTGGCATGAGCTTTACGACAGCATACTCATCTGGATTGTCGGCCAAGACCTTCTCGAGCGACTTACGAAAAACATAGCGCATGTCGCTGTTAATGTTAATCTTGCTGACACCAATTTTTGCCGCTTCTTCAAAGAAGTGCGATGGCGTACCGCTGCCACCATGAAGACTGATCTGGCAGCCGATAGCTTCACGAATGCGTGCAAGCAGTTCGAGATCAAGTTCTTTCGGAACAGGATATTTGCCATGCAAGTTACCGACGGCAGCCGCGAACGTATCAATACCGGTTGCTTCTACAAAAGCGCGTGCGCCTTCTGGCGTCGAAAAAGTCTTTTTGATTTCCTCGTAGTCAATGACTTCAGTGTGCAGGTTTGAAGAGCCGCCAAAATAGTGCGGCTCGCTCTCAACGAGTGCCCCTGTAAAGGCTGCGTATTCCACGACTTCCTTGGTTTTTGCAATGATCTCTTCTTCGGAAGCATTGTGGTTCGCCTGAGAGATATCGATATGAATAAACTCAAAGCCCGCATCAATCGCACGCTTACAGTCTTCGACGGTCGGGCTGTGATCGAGATTAAGATACATCTCAATGCCGTATTCGGCCCGGTAGTTATCGACCATGTCACGAATATTCTCAAGACCCAGCGCTTTCACTTCTCCGTCGCTTACCTCTACAAGAACAGGCGCCTGTAGCTTTTGGGCAGCACGCGATACTGCGATGAGCGTCTCCTGGTTATCGATGTTAAACGCGCCGACAGCAAAGCCCTGTGAGCGGCTCCGCTGCATAAGATGACGTGCCCGTACCGTATTGTCGCGGATTTCTTTGATTGATAGTCCCATATTCCTCCTTAAAATCCCTGGTGGTACTTTGGCGTTTTACTGATAAATTCGGCCGCCTCTTTAGCTATATTTTTGTTATCGAGTCCGAAATGTTCGAGCAACTCACGCGGCGCACCGCTCTCTCCGAATCTGTCATGCATGCCAACGCGGTAAAGCGGAGTTGGAAGTTTTTCGCTTAAGAGCTCTGCAATTGCACCCCCGAAGCCGCCGTTCATTTGCGCTTCTTCGGCCGTCAGAACACGACCTGTTTTTTGTATGCTTTTTAGGATCGTCTCTTCGTCCAGCGGCTTAATCGTCGGAACATGAACGACCTCGGCATTAATGCCTTGCTCTTCCAGTCGTTTTGCTGCCATTAATAACTCGTAGGTCATCGTACCCGTACCGAGAAGACTAATATCGTGGCCCTCGCGAAGCACATACGCTTTTCCGATCTCAAATGGCGACTCGTCGGTACTGAAGATAGCTGATTTATCACGCGCAAGACGCAGATATGTCGGCTTGCCGTTTTCGGCGATCAACCTAGTTGCCTTATCTGCTTCGACACTGTCGCCAGGAGCAATTACAATCATGTTAGGCAGCACCCGCATAAGGGCGATATCTTCAAGCATCTGGTGCGTTGCCCCATCGGGGCCGACACTGACGCCGGCATGTGAGCCGATAATTTTTACCGGTTGGTCGTTAAGGGCGATCGTCGTACGAATCTGCTCCCAGTTCCTGCCTGGGCTGAAGGCCGCGTAACTGCTCGTAAAAGGAATTTTACCTGCACAAGCCATTCCGCTTGCTACTGTTACGAGGTTTTGCTCCGCCACGCCAATCTCAACAAACCGGCGCGGAAACGCCTCCTTAAATTCCGACATCTTTGTGCTATCTGTAAGGTCGGCACAAAGCGCTATGACATTTTCGTTTGCTTCACCCGCAGCTTTTAGCCCGCGGCCAAATCCGGCACGAATCGGCTCCTGCTCGACATCTTCACTATAGACATCAGATCGTAATGGATAGTGTGTCATTATTCGATATCTCCTGAGGTAATCTTGCCATCAAGCGTGCGCAATTTAGTGAGCGCCTCTTTTGCCTGCTCGCTGTTAGGCGGCATACCGTGCCATTTGTAGTCATATTCCATAAAATCGACGCCCTTACCCGGAATCGTATGCGAAATAATAACACTTGGCTTGTTGCTGATTGCACGCGCCATCGAGGCAGCATCGATAATGCTTTCCATATTATGGCCGTCGATCTCTTGGACGTGCCAGCCAAATGACTCCCACTTGCCCCTAAGATCCTCAAGCGGCATAACGTCATCAGTAGCACCATCAATCTGAATATTATTACGGTCGATATATACAATTAGCTGGGACAGCTTATACTTGCCGGCGAACATTGCCGCTTCCCAAATATTACCTTCGTTTAGCTCGCCGTCACCCGTAACGACATACACGAAGCGATGCTTGCTGTCGTCCAGGTACTGCAAGCTATAGGCATACCCCGCAGCCTGGCTAAGACCACTACCGAGCGGACCACTAGTGTTCTCTAGACCCGGCAATTTTGTGCGCTCCGGATGACCCTGCAACCGGCTACCGAATTTGCGAAGCGTCATAAGTTCTTCAACATCAAAGTACCCGCGTTCGGCCATAGCCGCATACTGAACGGGTACCGTGTGTCCATTACTCAAAAAGAACACGTCCCTGTCATTCCATTCGGGGCGCTTAGGGTCGATATTAAGAATATTGAAGTAAAGTGCCGTCAGAATATCCGCAAGACCTAAAGGGCCGGCACTATGCCCACTTCCTGCATGTTCGAGCATGCGGATAATATCCTGTCGGACATCATTCGCCTTCTTTTCAAGTTGTGTGATCGTTAGCTGCCCACTCACGTACTAAATAATCCCGTGTTTATTGATTTCACTTACCAGTGTAGCATAAACAGAAGCGGGATCGTCAGCGGTCGCTATAGTCTTACCAACATTCAGCACATCCACGCCACCCTGAGATAAACTGTAGGCATTTTCGATTGTCACTCCGCCGTCCCAGCCAATTTCGACATCCGGTTTAATGAGTTTGATCAGGCGGACTTTCTCTAATTGCATTAAACTCGCAGTACCACCGTACTTGCCCAAGTCACCGCTAAAGATCATGACATGATCCGCCTCCTGGATCGCCGGAGCAACAGTACTTGGTACCGTTGAGCGCATTAATGCAAGGCCGGCCTTGATGCCAAACTTTTTAACATGCTGCAAAACAGCCACGATATCTTCGCTGACTTCAGCATGAAAAATAATCATGTTTGGCTTAAGGCTTACGAGTGTTTCGAGGTGTTCGCTAGGGCGCGCGACCATAGCATGAATATCGACCGTCCACTCCTGCGGCCACCATACCTGTGCGGCACCTACGGTAAAGGTCGGAGCAAATTCACCATCAGCGATATCGATATGAACACGTTCAGTAAACTCGTGAATGCGCTCAATCTGCAGCTTGTAATCATCCGGACTTTCACTGAGGACTGCCGGTGCAACAACACTCATCCCTATACCTCGTCAATCTGCGCATTGCGGCGCTTGTATCTTGGTGCCGAGGCGAACGGAGTTGTGAGCCAGGTATCGACGATATCCTTCCACAGCTCCTCGTCTTTCTCTAGTACCCGAGAAGGCAAACAGAGAACATTACTGTCATTATCGTTGCGAGTCATCTTTGCCTCGTATGTATCCCAGATCACACTGGCACGAATACCACGAAATCGGTTGGCTGCCATACACATACCCTGGCCGCCGCCGCAAATCAAAATTGCTCGCGGGTCATCACCCTCTTCGTCGCCCAGTACCTTTAATGCTGCCATCTGTGCAAATTCCGGAAAGTCGTCTTGCGGATCCATCTCCTTGTCGCCCACGTCTTCAACATCGTATCCGTGCTTTGCAAGATACGCAAAGACCTTCTCTTTTAATGCGAATCCCTGATGATCCGCCCCCAAATAAATCTTCATAATTAAAGTATAAGCACTTTCTTCTTAAAACGAAATACCCCGCTCAAGGTGCGGGGTATTTACAGGCTATTTTAGGGCCCGGCCTGCATCGGCGACGAGCTCGACGAGGCGGTTGCTATAACCCCATTCGTTGTCGTACCATGCAACAACTTTGATCAAATTGCCGCCAACAACATTCGTTAGCTTAAGATCCACAATTGCGCTGTGGCTATTGCCCTTGAAGTCGCTACTGACAAGCTCTTCTTCTGTTACATCTAAAATGCCTTGGTAAAACGGCTGCTTGGCAGCGTTTTTAAAGACGTCGTTGATTTCTTCGATGGTCGTATCACGCTTCAGTACAACAGCAAAGTCGCTCATACTCACCACAGGGGTTGGTACGCGAACACTCAAACCACCAAAAACGCCCTCAAGTGCCGGCAGAGCTTTTGCCGCGGCAATACTTGCGCCGGTCGTCGTAGGGACAATGTTTTCCGCGGCAGCTCGCGCTTCGCGCAGATCCTTTGCCGGTGCATCCTGAAGCTTTTGGCTTGCCGTGTAACTGTGAACGGTTGTCATGAGCGCCTTCTCAATACCGAAGTGACCTTCAAGAACAGCCATGACCGGGGTAATACAGTTGGTCGTACAGCTTGCGTTACTGATAACATCAGTTGAGCTTTCGATCTTGTCTTCGTTTACACCAAGAACAATCGTATCCGCACCTTCGCCTTTGGCTGGCGCCGAAATAACGACCTTTTTAGCACCGCCACCTTCGATATGTGCGCGAGCCTTAGCTGGATCAACGAAAAATCCCGTGCTTTCAATTACGACATCAACATTATGATCGCGCCATGGAAGCAACGCCGGGTCTTTCTCGGCAAGTACGGCAATGTGCTGCCCATTGACGATGATTCCGGTGTCGTCATACGACACGTCGTGCTGGTAAGTGCCGTACGATGAATCGTATTTTAATAGATGCGCTAATGTCCTTGTGTCGGTTAGGTCATTGATTGCAACGACGGATAGATCACTGCGCTCAAATGCGATCTTGAATGCATTTCGCCCGATTCGACCAAAGCCGTTAATCGCGACATTCACTTTACTCATTAATCCCACTCCTTTTACGTAAGCATTATCATTTTACAGTCATTATATACCTTTTTGTCCGCCACTGTAAAACACCGCTGTCATGTTTTTTATTTTCACCCCTTGTTTTATACTGTAAACATGAAGAAACGGGACGTGATCGAGCAGGCTAAGCTGCACTATGAAGAGGATGAGCTCCTCGAGCTTGATCATGCCATCGATTTTGCCACCAAAGCGCACGCCGGACAGAAGCGAAAGAGCGGCGAGCCTTACATTATTCATCCACTTTCGGTCGCAACGACGCTGATCGAATGGGACATGGATATCGATACCGTCCTTGCGGGCGTTTTACACGATACCGTGGAGGACACCGAAGTCACCTTCGAGCAAATCGAGTCTCTTTTTGGACGTGACGTCGCTTTTTTGGTTGATGGCGTCACCAAGATCTCTCAGGCACGAGCCGGTATGCGCGACCTCGAAAGCTACCTGCCGCAAACCAAGGATAATCTCTCTAAACTCCTTATTGCCGTCAGCCAAGATGTGCGCGTGATCATCATTAAACTAGCCGACCGCCTACATAATCTGCAAACCCTTCAGCACATGAAACCCGACAAGCAGGTTAAAATCGCCCGCGAAAGCCTCGAGGTATTCGCACCGATGGCCGACCGTCTCGGTATGGGACGTGTCCGCATGCAAATCGAGGAATTGGCGTTTAGCTACCTGGACCCGGCAGAATTCAATAAACTCAAAAACCTCATGAAGAAACGCCTGGGTCGCAGCACTCGAAAACTCGGGGCCGTCCGCCAAGAAGTCGAAGCCCGTCTTAAAAAAGAAGGTATCGATGCCGAAATCAACGGACGCGTTAAAAGCATCTACAGCCTACACAAAAAGCTTAAAAAAGTCGAAGGCCGCGTCGATGATATTTACGATTTGATGGCGCTTCGTGTCATTGTTAAAAATAAAGATGATTGTTACAAAGTTCTTGGCATCCTACATAGCATGTACCAGCCTATCTTTAGCCGTATTAAAGACTACATTGCCGTGCCGAAGCCAAATGGATACCAGAGTCTCCATACTACGATCATCACCCAAACCGAACAAATCGTAGAATTCCAGATCCGCACCTACGACATGCACGAATATGCTGAACGCGGACTTGCTGCGAGCTTCCACTACCACGAGCAAAAGACGTCAAAAAACTACCTGAAAAAGAACGGCCGCTCAGCGTCACTTCCGGCACATCTTCATTGGATAACGGAGCTCCAGGACGTCGCATCAAAAATTGAATCTGGCGGCGAAGTCTCTCAGGACCAGCTGAATATTGATATCTTTGGCGACCGCATCTTCGTTTACTCGCCGCGAGGAGATATCTATAATCTACCCGAAGGCGCCCTGCCACTCGACTTTGCTTACCTAGTACACAGTGATATCGGCCGGCATGCATACAGCTTTCGCGTAAACGGTAAAATCCATTCGTTTGACAAGCCGCTGCAAAACGGTGATGTCGTCGAGGTCGTTACACGTAAGCTTTCACTTCCAAAGCAGGCATGGCTTGATCTCGTTAAAACCGGACACGCTCGTGAGAAGTTACGTACTCAGTTAAAAAAGCTCGAGATTATCGAGACGATTAGCGGCGCCGCCAATATCATCCGTGAAAAAACGCTGCGCAACAAAAAATAACCTCCTAATCTCGGGAGGTTATTTTTATAAGTCGATAGACTAACGGTTGTTCCAGCGCTCGATAGATTCGCGGATAACTTCCTTTGCCTCTTCAATATCGCCCCAGCTTTGAACAACTGTCGTACCTGGCTTTTTCAGGTCCTTGTAGTGGTTAAAGTGGAACTCAATCTGCTTGATCAGCTGCTGCGGCAGATCAGAAAGTGAGTTGATTGCGTTACCCGTGTTACGGTCGTCCGCAGGAACAACAACAACCTTGTCGTCAACTTCGCCATCATCTTCAAATTTCATGACGCCGATGACTTTAGCTTCCAGGAAGATACCCGTTGGCAGCGGTTCGTCGGTTACGAGCAGAACATCAAGTTCGTCGCCATCTTCGTCGAGTGTTTGTGGAATGAATCCGTAGTTGGTCGGCTTTGCAAAAATCGCAGGCTCGACACGGTCAAGCTGCATGACAGCAAGGTCACGGTTCCATTCAATTTTGTGTGAACTGCCTGTTGGAATCTCGACGACGACATTAATAATACCTTCGTCAACATTGCCAGGCGTGAGAATCTGGTTAAAATCAGCCATTCATGCCTCCATTACTTAACTTCTGTCATTGTAGCAAATTTGGTATACTTAGAGCAATCATGTTAGTCATCGGGCACCGCGGAGCAGCAGGCTTAGCGCGCGAAAACACTATTGAAGCTCTCCGCGCCGGACTGAAGGCCGGGGCTGATATTCTAGAGTTCGACGTGCGTCTTACCAAGGACAAGATCCCCGTCCTCGTGCACGACTTTCACACACTTCGCACCCACCGTGATACTTCCATTATCAGCAGACTTACTTTGCAGCAGCTGGAAGATCGCTTAAAAGATAAGGACCACCCTATCATTCCACTCACAAAAGTACTGGATATGTTCTTCGGCGTCGTTATTCTCAATATCGAGGTTAAAGGCTGGGGCACAGGTAAGGTTGTTGCGGAACTGATTCGCGACCATTACATCAAAAAGGCAGATGACTGGGACAATATCCTCATTTCTTCGTTTAAGGGGAGCGAGCTCTCGAATGTCCGCCATGTTAGCGAACACGCTAATCTTTCGCTTCTTCATGCAGAAAATCCCTTTATCTTTATCGCCTACCACCGTCGGCTTCGTCTCACGGCAGTAGGATTCCACCGTCTATACGTTAATACGTTCGCCCTTGAAATCGCAAAACGCGCAGACTTATTTGTCTACGCGTATACGGTTAACCGTCCTTATACAGCCCTAAAGCTTGCCCGACGGGGTGTCGACGGTGTCGTCACAGATCGCCCTGACACCGTCTTGAATGAAGTCAAGAAACACTCCGACTAGTACGAATAGTCGCGCTTGTGTCCGTCGAGAAATTCACGAATATTTAATGCTGCCGTTGCACCTTCACCCACTGCGCTGGCAATCTGCATCGTTGCGCCGCTGCGAACGTCACCACTGGCAAACACTCCCGGCATGTTAGTCTCGAGCCGTTCATTCGTCTCAATCAAGCCGTACTTATCAAGCTTGATGTCACTGCCCGCGAGGAACTGAGTGTTCGGCTTTAGGCCGACAAACACGAACACACCATCGGATTCAAATACGACAGGTTTTCCGTCTTTTGTCGCCTTGACGCCGTTCACCTTACCTTCAACAGAAGTGATTTCATCGGTTGTCGTGCCGAGATGTACGGTAATTTTACCTTCATCGACATACTTTTTCAGTTCGTGCTGCAATACTTCGCTCGCCTTTACTGTGCTGCGCACCAAAAGGTCGATATGCGTCGTAAAGCGGGTGAGAAAGATTGCTTCTTGCACGCCCGAGTTGCCGCCACCGACAACAACCAGTTTTTTATCACGGTAAAACGCACCATCGCAGGTCGCACAGTAATGCACGCCGCGACCATAATATTCAGCCTCACCAGGAACGCCCAGCTTATTATAATCACTTCCGGTTGCGATAAGAACGGAGCGCGCTTTTACTTCTTTGCCATCAACAATAACAACTTTATGTGCACCCTCGTCTTTAATAGCCGATACTTCACCGAAGTCTATATTTGCTCCAAATCGTTCGGCCTGTTTTTCAAGCTGGCCCGCAAGTACGAGTCCTTCGATTCCGTCAGGAAAGCCCGGATAATTATCGACCTTATCCGTCACAGCGGCAAGTCCTCCAATAACACCCTTTTCGTACAGTACCGTATCAATGTCTTCACGAGTGGTGTATACAGCGGCAGCAAGCGCGCTTGGGCCTGCACCAATCATCACGACATCTCTGATTTTCTCTTCCATTTGTTTGTTCCTTTTAGTTTGCCGAAATAATCATGACAATAAATTTAATAGGTGTGTTTGGTGGGATGTCATCGCCTTGTCCGGTTTCGCCATAAGCCTTATCTGAAGGAATAGTGATTTCACGAACGCCACCTTCTTTCATGCCGATCACACCTTCACCCCAACCCGGAATGAGACTAATTTGCGAGGTATCAAGCGGAGCTTTCAGCTTTTCACCATCAAAAGAGCCATCAAACGATTTGCCTTTAGGGTTCCAGCCGATGTAATACGCCTTGTAGGTAACGCCTTCAGTAATGTCCTTGCCCGTACCAACAACAAGGTCCTTTGTCGTTACCTTATCGCCCACAGTTGCGGCATCAAACGCAGCTGGATCATCCTGATACGGCTTAAACTGAGGATAATACGTCGCAGACAGCTCATCAGCCTTTTTCTGCTCCTCTTCCATTTGTTTTTGATATTCCTCAAGCAGCTTATTTTGCTCTGCCATGTCGGTCTTTGCATTTTCACCAGCAAGAATCATGATCGCAAAAGAACCGAGTGTTCCTACAAGCATCACGGCCGCAATAATCAAAATGCCAATACGCTGACTTTTAGGTGTCGCCATTGTTTCCCTCTCTTATTAACTAGATTTAGTATAGCAGACTAGCGAGGGGTTTTCGAGTTGTCCGTATCCTTTAAAGTCGGTGTAAAATAGTCATCTTCAATAACCGTAGAGGCTCGCCACACGCCAAGCGCCTGACCGATCGGCAGCATGTCCGAGTAGCCGATGAAGTCGGCCGCACGACGAAGAACAGCCGAAATCCAACCGTAAATTCGCAGCCAGTGCCATTCAAATACAGCCCAGCGCTCACCTACGGGCACAACTACCGGAGGTTTAACGGCCTTGTACTTTTTAGGTTGTTTGCCGCTGTTCGTACGCTTAATAGAGTGTGCAACATACAGTGCATCATGGAGCGCCGTCTGAGCAAGACCGGTATACGGAGTATCGGCGTTATCACCAATGACATAAATATCTTTTTCAACCTGCATATATTCGTCGACAGCTACGCGACCGTTTTGCGACAAGGTAAAACCGTTTTCTTTAAAGAACGGGTGGTTCATAACACCAGATGTCCAAATAACCGTACGACTATCAATCGACTCGCCACTTACAATCAGGTCATCTGCGCTTGCTGCTTCGACCTTCTTGCCCACTTGTACATTGACGCCTAGCTTCTCGAGGCGCTTCTGTACTTTTTTGCTTGTTTTTTCGTGCATGCGTGGCAAAATGCGAGGCGCTGCTTCAATAAGATCAACTGAAATATGCGAATCTTCAACGTTATAGCGTTTACAGAGTCGTTTAATGTACGAGCCAAGCGCCGAAGAGAGCTCAACACCGGTCGGTCCGCCGCCCACGACAACATAGTGCTTATCGAGCGTGTGGTTCTCGGCAATATCCGTATATAGATGCTGCTTCAAGCGCTTGATCTCTTCTGCAGATTTAATTCCATAGGCATAGGTATCAAGACCCTTAATACCGAAGTATGTCGTAACCGTACCGATAGCAAATATACAGATATCAAAATGGTACGTCGTTCCCGACTTGCCCTTAAGGGTCTTTTCTTTTTTGTCGACACCCTCAATACGGTCAATATGAACCTGCACGTCATCGTCGGCAAAAATAGTACCAAGTGGCACCCATGATTCCAGATGGCTATGCCCTGTAGCTGAACTATACAAGGCAGGATAATACTGAAAATCCGGCTTATCTGTAATGAGCGTCACATGATTCCGCCGGTCCTTCGACAGCTCTAGGGCCGCCTTAATTCCACCAAAACCTCCACCAACAATCGTAATATTCATATGTTCCCTCGTTATTTATTTTCGATTAAACCACTATGCAGATGGCCGCATATTTGCAAATTTTGCCTTTGCAGCAAGGGCGATCGCACCCACTACGACAAGATAAGCGACCCCCGTCGCGCAGGCCTGCACCATGTGCGCAGGCGACATGACAATCAAGTAGGTGCCCGTTCCAAGTGTCAAGGCAATCGTTGCGTATGTCGCGCGCAGTAACGTTACTGAAGGTCGGAAATAAGCAAATGACGCAAGCCCAATGCTTGCCGTTGCGATAAGAATGTGAATAATGAGCATCATATTAGCAGCATAGCACTTACGCTATTAGCCAGTCAATCGAGAGTAAGAATGCAAATCCAAGAAGAACTTTTAGAGAGAAGAAGAACATCATTCGTGCCCATTTCTCGTCATCTTTTGCCTTGAAGCCCTGTACACCTTTATAGAACCAAATACCGCCAAGAAGCGTCATCCCAACCAAAAATACGATACTTGCGTAGCCATAAAGCGTCAGCAAACAAGCGGCCGCAACAAACGCTGGAATATACGCAAGAATCTGAACCTTCGTTGCCTGCATGCCTTTTTTAACCGGCAAAATAGGCAGATCAGCCGATGCGTAATCCTTACGCCGGTACATACCAATCGCGTAGAAATGCGGCATCTGCCAGAATGTCATAATCAAAAATAACAAAAGTGCCGCCATATCAAAACTGCCCGTGACCGCGACATATCCCGCAGCGGGCGGAACCGCTCCCGAGATACTACCAACGAGGGTGCTGTAAACCGACGTTCGTTTCGTGTAGCCATAAAGAACAATGTACGTAAAGTAAGCAATCGCGCCGAGGAGTACCGTGGCCCAGTTAGTAAATACGATAAGTAATCCAAAACCAATCACGCCCAGAACTACAGCGAATATTATCGCGCTCTTTCCTGAGATGACTCCAGTTGGAATCGCACGCTTTTTCGTACGAGCCATCTTGCTGTCGATACCGCGGTCAATGTAATTGTTGAGTGCACATGCCGAAGCAATTACGAGGCCGATACCTACAAGCAAAGCGAACATCAGCGGAATCTGAATTTTACCGCCGCTAGCAAACAAAAATCCCGCAAGGGCCATCATTCCGTTGCCATAGATAATCCCCGGCTTCGTCAGCCTGTAGTACGCTTTTATTTTCTCCACTTAAAATCCCTTGTTGCTTTGCTTTAACATGTACTCGTCCATTTGCTCCGGCGTCATCATCATATTGTAGTTAAGGTTCGCCATGATCCAAAGCGATCCGCCCACGATAATAACAAGCACCAAGAACATAAACAGAAACGCCGCCAACTTCCAGCGAGGCTTTGATTCGCTCCCTAGATGCAAGAAGAAAAACAGCTGCACAATAAACTGAAGACTGGCAAGCCCCATGATAAGTGCAATTAGAGCTGTGTCACTTAGCCATTCTTCCGTTACGGCAAAATATGCCCCAAGCGTTAGAACGACCGACAGAACAAAACCAATGATATATGATTTTATAGAGCTCATATTACGCTACCCCCATCAGATACACGATCGTGAAGATAAATATCCAGACAAGATCCAGGAAATGCCAGAACATTGCAAAAAGTCCCAGTTTTTTTGAAAACGTATCGGTCATGCCTTTTTTAGCAACAAACCACACCAATGCCATGGCCCACAAAAGACCCGCTGCGATGTGCAGTCCATGCGTTCCAATAAGCGTGAAGAAAGCCGACATAAACGCGCTCGTCGTCCAGCCTTGGCCTTCGCCTGCGAGCTTTGCAAACTCTGATATCTCCATTCCAAGGAAAGCAACGCCGAGCAGGATAGTACCAAGTAATGCCGCAACCACTCCCTGAAGGTTTTTGGCTCGTGCCGCCAAAACGGCCATTCCACAAACGAAACTACTAGTTAACAAAATTAATGTTTCAGTCAGTACGAACGGCATATCAAACAACTCGCTGCCCTCTGGAACGTTAAAGGCGCCGCCGCGAAGTACGATGAATGTCGCAAAAAGTGCCCCAAACAAGATACAATCGGTCATTAAATACAACCAAAAACCGAACGGAGCAAGCGATGTGTGTTCCGTGCTTTTTTCCGTAACCGGTGCTACCCTGCTCATGCGTACTGCTCCTTTCCACGTGCTGCCTTATCGAGCTGCTCTAGCTCCTCTGCCGTTACGACATACTCGTTGTTTTCACCCATCGTACGGAAGATAACCGTACTAATTACTCCTAAAATACCCAGGGCCGCAAGCCACCAAATATGCCATATTAACCCGAAACCGACCAAAAATGCGAATGCTGCAATGACAAATCCAAGTCCGGAGTTCTTGGGGAGAAGAATATCTTTATAGATTGGACGGTCTGACACACCTGCCTTTGCGCTCTCCTGCTTGCTGATCCAAAATGGATCACGCTCGTCAGCTCGTGGCGAAACGGCAAAATTATAAAACGGCGCCGGTGACGGAACGGACCATTCGAGAGTACGGCCATTCCATGGATCACCTGTCGTATCAAGATTCTTCTTGCGTTGCCAAATACTCACACCGAGCTGCAGCAGCTGCAATGCAACACCAAGACCGATAATCATCACGCCAAATCCGGCAACAATAAACAGTACCTGCCAACCGCTTTCTTCGTAGTGATCAAGCCGACGAGTTGCGCCCATAAGGCCAAGTGCATAGAGCGGCAAGAACGCCACGGCAAATCCGAGGATCCAACAGTACGCCGCCCACTTACCTAGACGCTCATTTAATTTAAATCCGAAAATCTTCGGGAACCAGTACGTTAATCCCGCAAAGAACCCAAACAACACGCCGCCGATAATCACATTATGAAAATGTGCCACGAGGAATAGGCTGTTGTGTACCTGGAAGTCAATCGCCGGCACGGCCATAAGCACGCCGCTTACGCCTCCGATCGTAAAGGTGATCACGAATCCGATAAACCACACCATAGGAGATGTAAAATGCACCCGTCCGCCATACATCGTAAACAACCAGTTGAATATCTTTACACCAGTCGGAATAGCAATCACCATCGTCATGATGCCAAAGAACGCGTTAACATTCGCGCCGCCGCCCATTGTAAAGAAGTGATGCAGCCACACGATAAAGGATAAAAACATGATGGCGAATAATGCCGCGACCATCGTTTTATAGCCAAACAAATATTTACGCGAGAATGTCGCGACGACTTCCGAGAAAACTCCAAATGCCGGCAGTACTAAAATATATACCTCCGGATGGCCCCAGGCCCAAATGAGATTGATGTACATCATCGGATTTCCACCCAGATCGGAAGTAAAGAAATGCATACCCATTAAACGGTCGAGTGACAGCATGCCAAGCGTTGCCGTTAAAATCGGGAACGCGAACACTACTAAGATCATCGCTACTAATACGCTCCAGGCAAAGATCGGCATCTTCATGAGCGTCATACCGGGTGCGCGACCTTTTAGGATTGTCGTTATGAAGTTAATACCAGAGAGCAAACTACCGACACCCGCGATCTGCAAGCTCCATATCCAGTAATCTACCCCGACACCCGGGCTATACTCAAGTTCCGAAAGCGGCGGATATGCCAACCAACCTGCAGCCGAGAATTCACCGACGACAAGCGAGATATTAACAAGCACCATGCCAACAGCAAACAGCCAAAAACTCACCGAGTTAAGAAACGGAAACGCAACGTCACGAGCACCAAGCATTAACGGCAACACGAGGTTGATGAGTCCGAACATCAATCCCATCGCCACAAAGAAAATCATGATCGTTCCGTGGGCCGAGAAAATCTGCTGGAACGTATCGGCAGAAAGCACTCCACTGGCGTCACCCGCTGCTAGCGCCTGCTGCGCTCGCATCAATACCGCATCACCGAGTCCACGCAGCAACATGATGATTGCCACGACAATATACATAACACCTATCTTTTTAGCATCAAGTGTCGTAATCCAGTTCTTCCAGAGCCATGTCCATTTTTTAAAGTAAAAAAGCGCCGCAACAACGCCAAGTCCACCTAGGACCATCGTCGCTGCACCACCGATAGTAATGATGTCTGTCGGAAAAGCATCAAGCCCCAGCTTGCCGAGAATATTTCCAAAAAAGTCCACTAGTAGTCACCCTCCGTATTTGGTATCGATGTTCCATGGTCATGCAAATGTGATTCGTTCGGTGTCGTCGCTTCACCCGAACCTGAATGGTCATGCCCCATATATTTCATCACTATCGTATCATAGAGATCATTATCTTTTAGCGAGTAATAGACCGGTTCTTTTGTCTCTCCGGGTTTTGCGAGTTCTGCATAACTTGCAAGATCAAGCCCATTCGGTGAATCCTTAATCGCACGCGTCCATGTATTGAAATCATTTTGCGAAATGGCCTTTGCCGTAAAGTTCATTTTCGCAAAGCCTTCACCACTGATATTCGCCGACTTTCCGATGTACGTGCCGGTTTCGTTTGAGATAAGATGCAGTTTCGTCGACATGCCGCTCATCGCATACACCTGGCCGCCAAGGCTTGGAATCCAAAACGAGTTCATAGGAGCATCGGCTGTAATAGTAAAGTTAACTGGAGTTTTTTCTGGGAATTGAAGCATGTTTACGCTGGCAATCTGGTACTCGGGATAAATGAACAACCATTTCCACTGGAGCGCCACCACCTGCACTTCGACAGGACGAGTGGTAGATTCAAGCGGCTTGTATGGATCGAGTGAATGGCTTGTCTTCCAGGTAATAATAGACAGCACGATAATAATCGCACATGGGATCCCCCACCAAATCGTTTCAAGCAGGCGGCTGCTCTGCCAATCCGGAGTGTACTTCGCCTTATGGTTAGACGCGCGATACTTCCAGGCAATAAAGAATGTCAGAATAAACACCGGCACCACGACAATCGCACTAAGCAGCAGAGCAACGATGATTAAATCGCGCTGCTGGGTCGCGATCGACCCCTGCGGATTTAGCACCGGCACATCTGTTCCCTGAAGCAGCCACACAATTGCAGCCACGATGCCTGAAAGCACTAAAATTCCGATGATGAGAGCGAGTTTCTTTTTCATGTTTATTCTAAGCATTCTACCTTATGCTTAAATAGTACACTGCCGGAGAAGGTTTTACAAAGTGTTAAACGATTTCGGCGCCGGTTTTTGCTGACACGGCGCTGATAACATCCTGAACGACAGCATTAGCATCGCCACTTTCGAGCGTACGATCCATCGCGGTCAGTTTAATACGGACTGTGATATTTTTCGTTCGAGCACCTTCTGGCTGGTAAATATCGACGGGCGTTATTGTCGTCTCAAGATCTACTTTTTTCAGCGATTCGTTCGCAGCATCGATGATCCGTGCGTATGTCACATCGTTTTCAACCTGGAAACAAACATCGCGCTCAGTGCTTGGGTAGCGACTCAGTGGAGAATACTGGTTCGGCTTTTTCTCAATTGCCTTAAGCAGAGCTTCCGGGCCAATTTCGAATCCGGCCGTCTGCTCGGGTAGTTTAAAGTTTCGGGCGACCGACTTTTTATATTCACCCACTATTCCGATGAACTCACCAGATATCTTATCGCTTACCATGGCACTTCGTCGATATTCGAACGGTGCAGTTACCGGGAATCCTGGATCTTCGGCGATCGGCTCGTAAACGAACTCCAGCCCAAGCGAGCTTGCGAGGTAGTCTAGCATAGCCTTTGCTTCGTAATAAGGTGCACCCTGATTCGCTTTTTTATGTGCCATGACCAATGCCAGCATATTGAGTTCGGCCGGAACGCCTTCATCCGTCATGCCGTGTACCTTGGTGTGTGATTTGTTCATTTCATACAAAGCAAAATCATCAAATCCTGCCTTAATATTCGAATGGACCAAACCTAGTAAGTTCGGCGTGAGAGTTTGGCGATAATACTGCAGATCAGGACTAATCGAATTGACGATCCGGTACGCTGTCTCGGTTGATTGGCCCGCCTTCTTGATCACATCACCGTGAACAAAGTTATACGTCAGTACTTCGTTTGTGCCCGCCCGCGCTAAGATTTTGCGGATCGTATCGCGCAGTTCATCGAAGTTCGATGGACGCACTGCCACGAAATCCCGGCGAGGAAGCTTTGGCGCAATACTATCAAACCCGTTTAAGCGTCCAATCTCTTCAATGATGTCTTCATCGATATGGATGTCCGCACGCCAATATGGAGGAGTTACGGAAAGAACCAAATTGTCATCACTCGCCGTGACGGTAAATTCTACGTTCTGCAGCGTGTCAACGACATCCGCAGTACTGAAGTGACTCCCGAGCACATCATTTATCTTTGCAATAGAGAGATTAATTGTCGCCTGTTCACGTTTACCCGGGTAACTTTCGGCTATGTCGTTCGAACGTTTCGCACCGGCATGCTCTGCCATCATACGAGCTGCTTCGGCAAGTACAGGCGCCGTAAGCTCTGCTGGCTGGCCCTTGGTAAAGCGTGTAATAGCCTCGCTAAAAATACCATGACGCATCTGCGTTGCACGCAGATTGTATAAATTAAATGTAGCGCTTTCGAGAATAATATTCTTCGTTGTGTCGTCGATTTCCGTACTTGCACCACCCATTGCGCCGGCAAGAGCGATCGCCGTCTCGCCTGCTGCGATAACAATGTCATCTGGTGTAAGCTCGATGGTTCGACCATCAAGAAGTTCGAGCGTTTCCTTCTCACGACCAGCACGAACATGAATATCCGCGGAGCCTGCAACTGCCACGACCTTATCATAGTCAAAAGCATGTAGCGGCTGCCCGGTCACAAGCATTAAATAATTTGTAACGTCAACAATTGCGCTAATCGGACGAACACCCACACGCGCCAGGTAGGTCTGCAGTGCAAGTGGAGACTGCTTGCCTTCATCGACATTTGTTAATACGAGGGCCTGATAACGATCAGAGAGCTTTGGATCATCGATGGAAACACTCAGAGGCTTTTCTTCATCTTGTTTTTCTGGAAGATTAGCGGCATTTTTCAGCCAGTCGGGTGTCGTAAATGGACGCCCTTGAATGGCCGCGACTTCACGCGCAAATCCAACGATTCCAAATGCGTCCGGACGGTGCGTTAACGACTTGTTTTCAATATCGAGCAGGCTGTCATTCAGGTCGAAGGCTTCAGCAAATAGCGTACCTGGCTCGACTGTTTGGTCGACTTCTAAAATACCTTCGTGATCATCAAAAAGATCAAGTTCACGGGCGCTGGCAATCATCCCGTTACTCGTAACGCCGCGGAGCTTTCGGGCATCAAGTACAAACGGCTCATCATCGCTGAATGTTTGAGGAACAGTCGATTTAGGAGGGAGCCAAGCAACATTCATGCCCGCAGCTACATTCGGCGCACCGCAAACAACTTGCACAAGGCCGTTCTCGTCACGCTCAATGCCAGTGACTACACCGCCGTCATCAAGCTTTGTGACGTTCAAATGATCCGAACCTTCGAGCTTTTCGCATTCTACGACCCGGGCAACAATGACGCCTTCGTATTTTTTAGCGAGGTCGACTACTTCTTCAATTTCAACAAGACGAGCACCGATAAGTGTCGCTAGCTCGTCGATCGGCATCGTGATATCGGTGAATTTCTTCAGCCAATTAGTAGAGATTATCATTACTTAATCCCCTTGTTCCACGGAAGATGATGCTTACCGCGAACATCTCCATAGCTGTCAAACAAGAAGAAGTCGTTAACACTAATCTTGAAGAACTTTGCGTCGCCGTCCTTGCGGATCTCGTTTAGCAAACCTTCCGATTCGCCGTAGCGGCTAACATAGGCCTTGTATGCCGTTGTTTCAGCTTCTTCGGCAGATAAGATCTCGGCTGTTCCTTCAAAATCGACGCAGCGGACTTTCTGATCTTTATGATGCTGCACAACAATATTGCCGGCAACATTCGGATTTGCCGCGATTTCTTTGCCGTGGCGCGTATTAACACTCGACATGAAATATAGGTTCAGATCATCGTCGTACGAAAAATGAACTTCGCACACCCAAGGCTTATTATCAGAGACAGTCGCAAGCGACATGTGGATGATCTGCGGAATGTAATCACGGATGATGGTTTCTATTTGCTGTTCGTTCATGCGAATTTCCTCAAGAATGCTAGTTTACCTGACTCAAAATGGCGGATGTCTTCAATGCCGTATTTCAGCATCACGAGGCGCTCAATACCGCCGCCCCATGCAAATCCCCGATACTTTTCTGGGTCGATATTAGCGGCGCGAAGCACGTTCGGATGAATCATGCCACAGCCCAGCATCTCCAGCCACTCACCCGGTTTACCGCCAAGTGCTGCTGGTTTTTCAATGGCAAACTCAAGACCAGGCTCAACGAATGGGAAGTACGCTGGCTGCGTTTTGATCTTTAACTTCTGGCCATAGTATTCTTCGAAGAAACTTCGAAGCGTACCGAGCATTTGTGCCAGTGTTGCGTCAGGTGCGACAAACACTCCCTCGCACTGATAAAACGTGTGTTCGTGCGTCGCATCTAAATCCTCGTTACGGTAACAACGACCGTAGCTGATCGCCGCAATTTGCCCGCCCGCCTCAAGTTTTTCGCGTCCGTCTTTTAGGATGCGATTTTGCATAGTAGAGGTATGCGCCGGAGGAATAAAACCTTCTTCCGTACGAAACGTATCGTAACCGTCGCGTGCCGGGTGGTTTTCCGGAAAGTTAAGCGCTCCGAACATATGAAAATCATCGTCAATCTGGCGCGATTCTATCGCCTCAAATCCCATACGAGTAAAAATATCGACGACAGTTTCAAGTTCGCTCGTAAGGGGATGCTGAGATCCGGTTTCCGTTTTAAGCAGCTGCGGTTTTTTGGCATTAATATCCCATGGAGCCGTCACGTCGATCGGCTGAACTTCGATATCTTCGAGCTCGGCTTCACGGCTTGTTACAGCCTCATCCAGATCATTCTTTAACTGGTTGACCGCTTTACCAAACGATCCGCGCTCACTTGGATCCAACGTAGGGATCACCGAATAAAGTTGCTTTATTTCGTCGGCCTTCAATACATCACGCGGAGTAGATTCCGTTTTGATGCGCTGAAGCAGCAGTGCGCGGAGTTCGTCTATATTTGTCATAACTCCTTATAGTATACGTCAGAGGCGGGTAAAAAATCGAGAGGAAAGTGACTACTGGTTGCTGGTCGCGATAAAAACCATCGCGGCAACAGCCATGACGACAATAACAATCCATACCCAAGCAAGACTGGTGGTTGTTTTTGTGCCTTTTACATACTGCGAATCTTCAACGCCGTCAGGCAGCGTCACATCATGCTCCGCGCGCTTTTTAGCACGCTCCTGCAGCTCGGCCGCCAGACGCTCCTGTAATTTTGATCGATCTTCATTTTGTTTAATAAACAATGCCATAGCACTAGTATACCACTCGTGCTTGTTCAGGAACGTATGGTATACTAACCTCATATTTCACTATAAGGAGGGAAATACATGGCTAACAAAAAAGCCGCTTCGACCGCAAAAAAATCGGCCGCAAAAACGCCGGTTGCCAAGAAGCAAACAACTACTAAAGTAACAACCGTAAAGGCAGTTGATTCACGTCCTACCCAGCAGGCTGCTGTTGCAAAACGTAGCCCTTTCCTAGGTCGTCTTAATCGCATGCCACTTGTC
>DASUVJ010000047.1:0-7754 GCA_036378995.1 Saccharimonadales bacterium (SeqCode) | reverse complement strand
AAAGCGGTCATCGTTGCTGAAATGGGCTTGTCTCAAGCGCAGGCCGACATGATTTCCTCTTGGGTTAACAATGGCGGTAACCTCATCGCGATGCGTCCGGATAAAAAACTCGCAAGTCTTTTAGGGCTCACTGACGCCAGTTCGACGCGCACGAACCAGTACTTAAAAATAGACACAGACACCACTCCGGGCGCGGGCATTACGAGCGATTCCATGCAGTTCAAAGGCGCGGGTGATAATTACACATTATCCGGTGCCGTGTCCGTAGCGGACTTTTACTCGAATGCATCAACCGCTACATCTAACCCTGCCGTCAGCTACCGCGAGGTCGGCTCAAAGGGCGGCACGGCCGCAGCATTTATGTATGACCTGGCAAAATCCGTCATTGCACAGCACCAGGGTAATCGCGCATGGGTAGGAGATGATCGCGATAATATAGCTCCGGTTCGATCGAACGACCTGTTCTACGGGGCGAAAACAGGGGATGTCCAGCCGGACTGGACGGATATGAACAAGCTCCATATTCCACAGGCCGATGAGCAGCAGCGATTGCTCGTGAATGTCATGACGAAAGCCATGAAAGACACGACCCCAATGCCTCGTTTCTGGTATTTGCCGGGTGATAATAAAGCAGCCCTTGTAATGGCCGGGGACGACCACTCATTACCTAATGCCTACGGCACTCAGCCTGTCATGAATGATTGGTTGAACGAAAGTTCGACGAATTGTTCGGTTGAGGACTGGCAGTGTGTTCGTGCATCGCATTATATTTATACCGATTCAGCCCTAACGAACGACCGCGCAGTCCAATATGATTCATATCATTTTGAAATCGGTCTCCACCCGTTGGCGGGGTGCGGTAACCTCACGTATAACATCCTCGAAACGCAGTACAATGCTGATCTTAATGATTGGCGCGCCAAGTATACTGGTTTACCCGATGCCTACACAAGCCGCGTTCACTGTTATGCCTGGAGCGGATGGGATTTCACGACTAAGTACGAGAATACGCATGGCATAAAATACGATCTTAACTACGTTGCGTATCCTGCTGCATGGGTTAACGGTCGCGCACCGCTTCTGACTGGATCGGGTATGAACATGCGCCTGACGCTGGATGACGGCAGTACGGCGGACGTTCATCAGGGTGTCACGAACTTCGATAATACATCCGCCTCGCAGGGGGCAATTGAGGCGACGCTTGATAACGCCCTTGGCGCACCCGGTTACTACGGAATCTTCGGTTCGCACTACGATATGAGTGACTCGTTCGACAATACGCTGTTTGCTGCCGCCAAGGCGCGTAATATACCTATGATCACTTCCGAACAGGCGGTCGACTGGCTGGAGGGTCGTGAGAACTCGCAGTTTGCTAACCTCACTAGTTCTACGAATGGCAAGGTGACATTTACAGTCAAGGCAGGTGAAAAGGCAGACGGGCTGCGTGCTTTGATGCCAATGGAAGACAAAGGCGGTACGCTTGCGAGCCTGAAGCGAGGCGGCTCTGCGGTGTCGTACCAGACGCAGACGATCAAGGGCACTAGTTACGCAAGCTTCAGTGCCATTCCTGGCGAATACGAAGTAATGTACAGTGATTACGCTGAACCCGAAGATCCTGGTAGTGGCTCCCCAGAACAGACACCCGGCAGCGGTTCTCAATCAGGGGGCGGTAGCAACTCGGGTACTCCGAATGGAGGTGCAACAAACAACGCCCGCAGCAGTGGTGTTATTCCAACAAATGAGGCTGGCGGCGAGGAAGCGACTAATGAAACTGAAGGAGCTGCCCAAGTGACACCAGAATCAGGTTCGGCTTCCAGCTCTGAAGATGAAGGTTCTGATCAGGTACTAAAGACAGAATCCAAAGAAGATGAGCCGATCAACTGGCTGGTCGTCGTCGGTGTGCCAGTACTTGCAATTACGCTGTTAGGTGGCGCAGTATTGTGGTGGCGACATAATAATGCGGTGTAAATTTTAAAACGTAATTCGTATTGATACCCCAGTAATATTGCCCTATACTTAAGCCATAAGCGCCATCTTTATGGCGAAAATCTTGACGCATATCGTGCGTATTGTTACTATTATCTACGTGTCCCAGTGCCAAAACACGTAAAATTCAATTTTAAAGGTCGAAGCGCACAGGGGCTGCACATAGTACAAGGAGTACAAAACGCACATGCCAATAGCTGTCGAATTTGTGTCTACTAGACGCAAAAAGATTGCAGTGGATGTGGTGCCTGCCGAATGGCAACTGTATATCGCACATTAGAACCGAGCAATTATCGGTTCACGAAATGAAGCCTTTCCCCGAGGCTTCATCCCCTCAAAAAAGTAAAACACCCCAAGGCACCGGGGTGTTTTTAGTTTGATTAAGCAATGTGCTAGTTCTGAGCTTTCGGAGCCTCAATGCCTTGCTTCTGCATTTCTTTTAAGATAGCTTCTTCAAACTTGGCTTCGTCGCTCCAAATGTCATCGCCGAGGCTCTGGCCGTTTAGGAAGAACGAAGGAGTAGAGGTGACATTTGCTTTGCCAGCGAGTGCGCGGTCGTAGTTAATCTTTTTGTTCACCTGCTCGCCAACGAGGTCGCTCTCGAACTTTTCACCGTCCAGGTTAAATTCTTTCGCATACACTTTAAAGAACTCGGTGCGCTCGTTGCTATTTAGCGTGCTCCATCCATTTTGGCTTTCGAACAGACGGTTGTGCATTTCCCAGTACTTTCCCTGAAGGCCGGCGGCCTCAGCCGTTGCTGCCGCAGCACGTGCGTTCGGATGGATATTAGTAAGAGGGAAATTACGGAATACAAAAGCGATCTGATCCTTGTATTTTTCGCTCAATTTTTTAACGGTAGGGTGGGCGTTGCCACATCCTGGGCACTGAAAATCACCATATTCAACTAATATAACCTTGCTGTCCTTTTTACCAAAAACATGGTCAGCAATATCGCCCGACTGTTCATTGGCGGACAATGTGCTATTCAGATTAACGCCGCTGACGTCGATCTTATTTTTATTAGAAAGATACACCAGTCCCGCAATAACGAGGACAACGACGCCTCCGAAGATTAACCACGCTTTTTTGTTCACTACAAACTCCTTATGATTACTATAGTAAGTGTAGCGAAAATAAAGTGTGCGAGCAAGAGACGATAGGGTACAATAGAGGGTACTATGATGCTGTTTATGGCAATTGTTTGTTTAGCGCTGTTTGTGGCTCTTATTGTTGTTGCCGCCATTCAGCCGCGCCGCACGGCGCTAAGCGGGTACGAACTCAAGCGCCGCAAAGCAGCAGGCGACTCGGCTGCCGAAGAAGTTCTTTCCAGAGAACTGCTTGTTGACGATGTTATTTCGCTGCAGCGCGTAATGTCGGCGCTTTTGCTTGTACTGTTTGTTATTACGGCTGTTGCTGCCTTTGGCTGGCTGGTTGGCATTCTACTCGCCGTTGTTGTGGCTCTGGAGTACGGGGCGCTTTCTCGTCGCCCGGCCGTCAGTAAGCGTGCCCAGGCGCTGTATGACCGGCACGAAGATAAAATCCTTGGTCTGATTCGCCGTTATCCTGCGATAGTGCGTATTCTGCGTAATGTCAGCCGACAAGAACCTGTCGATACGACGCTCGACTCGCGTGAAGAGCTGGCGCATTTGATCGAGACCTCAGGCCAGCTGCTTTCACCTGATGAGAAAAAGCTGCTTACGCATGGGCTCAGTTTTGGCGAGCGGGAAGTTCGCGAAATCATGACGCCGCGTGGTGTCATTGACAGTATCGATCAAAAAGAACTGCTTGGTCCGCTCGTGCTTGATGACCTCCATAAAACCGGACACAGTCGTTTCCCGGTCATCGACGGTGATGTTGATCATGTGGTTGGTATGTTGCATATTCAAAATTTGTTTACGCTCGACTCTAAGCGTTCCACTACGGCAGCAAAAGCCATGGAGCCGCGCGTATTTTACATAAAGGAAGACCAAAATCTGCAACACGCGCTCGCGGCTTTTATCCGTACGCACCATCACTTATTCGTGGTCGTTAATGAGTTTCGTGAAACCGTCGGCCTGCTCAGTTTAGAGGACGTTATTGAAGCGCTCCTAGGTCGAAAGATCGTTGACGAGTTCGATGCGCACGATGATCTGCGTGCTGTTGCCATGCGAAATCCCCGTGGCAATAACCATCCCAAAAAACACGAAGACGTCTAGCGACTTAGCCCGGTATGACAAACAGGGGCGAAAGTGGTAAAATGATTGTAATATGACATGGCGAGTTGATAACGACAATAATCAACGGGTCGGCTAGCAGCCGGCGAGCTTGCTAGTGATCGACCCTTCTCAGCCCAAAATACCTACGACTAATAAGGAATTTACTATGACACGAACACTTGCACGGGAACTTGCCGAAAACATCGGCCAGACAGTAACGATTAAAGGATGGCTTCACAAAAAGCGCCTTCTTGGCGGGCTCAACTTTATTACGGTCCGCGACCGTAGCGGTCTTACGCAGACACTCATCGACAACAAAGACGAGCTCGAGAAGCTTCGCGGCCTTCAAATTGGAACGGTTCTGTCGTTAACAGGTACCGTTATTGCTGATGAGCGCGCGCCTGGCGGGGCTGAACTTCACGACGTAACGGTTGTTGTCGACGTGCCTGTCACCGACGAGCCGCCGATCGAAATCGACAAGCCTATTAGCCACAAAGCCGAGAACCTCGATACGTTATTTGAATACCGTGTCCTCAACATCCGCAACCTTCAGGAGCAAAAAATCTTTAAGATTCGCGCCAGCCTGACGCGCTACGTCCGCGAATACCTGACGGGCCAAGAGTTCGTCGAAATCGACACACCAAAGCTACTTGCCGAGGCAACCGAGGGTGGAGCTGAGGTGTTCAAGCTGGACTACTTTGGCAAAACAGCAACGCTCGCTCAGAGTCCGCAGTTTTATAAGCAGATTATGGTCGGCGCTTTTGAACGCGTCTTTGAAATCGGTCACAGTTACCGTGCGGAGCCAAGCGCAACGACCCGTCACTTAACAGAACTGACAATGCTTGATATTGAGATGGGCTTCGTTGAATCCCACGACGACGTTTTGGATATGGTCGGTAACATGACACAGAACGTGTTGCGCCGCATCTACGAAGAGCACGCCGCCGACTTTAAGACGCTCAACGCGCCCGAGCTCGTGTTACCAGAAGACGGCAAGGTGCCGCGCTTTACTATCGCTGAAATCCACGATATGTATACTAAGGCGACCAAAACCGATACAACACAAGAGAAGGACCTCATTCCGGACGAAGAGCGCTGGATCTCTGACTACGCGCGCAAGCAACTTGGCAGCGACCTAGTGTTTGCGACGCATTTCCCAGCGGAAGCCGGCAAGTTTTATCACAAGTTTGATGATGAAGGTACTGTTATGTGGGGTGACTTATTGTTCCGCGGTCTCGAGATTGCGACCTGTCCGCTGCGTGAAAACAATTACGAAAAGATGATCGAACAGATGACCGCTGCTGGTCTCGATGTCTCGCACGAAGGCTTTAAATATTACCTACAGGCCTTTAAATACGGCCTTCCGCAACACGGCGGATGTGGCTTTGGCATCGACCGTCTGGTGCAAAAAACCATCGGTCTTGCTAATGTTAAAGAAGCGACATTGTTCCCACGAGACATCAACCGCTTAACACCGTAAGGAGAATACATGGGCATCATCTCTGAAGACAAAATCCTCGAAGCAACTGGTAAAGAGTGGAAGGAGTGGATGAGTCTGCTTGATGGAGCTGGTGCTCGTGATCTTCCGCACAAAGAGATTGCCGCATGGCTGCATGATGTTCATAACGTCGATGGTTGGTGGGCTCAAGGCCTGACTGTCCGATATGAACAGGAAATTGGCCGCCGACTGCCTGGCCAGGAGAGTGACGGAACGTTTACAGTTAGTGCTAGCCGTGTTCTTGCGGGCACGCCCAAAGAGACGCTCGAGTGGTGGCAACAAAAGATCATCGATACGCCCGAACTAAACGGGCAAACGCTCGTAAAATCTGATAAAAGCAAAACCGAGAAGCGCCGTTATTTTAAAGCTAGTCTTAGCGACAGTACACGTATTATCGTTGGAATAGAAGAGAAGGCGCCCAAGAAATCCCTGCTTGCTCTCGCTCACGAAAAACTTCCGACCAAAGAATCAGCCGACCAGTGGAAGGAATTCTGGAAAGCCTTTCTTGCCGGAGATGAATAAACTCCGTCACCGGGTGGTTTATATCCCCGGACTAGGCGACGGCGCCGACAACGGACGCAGTCTTGCGTTATGGTTTTGGCGATTATTTGGTGTGCGTGCGGATTTTGTACCGATGCTGTGGTATGATCGGGAATCCTACGAATCAAAATTAGAGAAGGTACTGGGGGCGATTGACCACGCCGAGGCGAAGGGCTACGCAGTAACTCTTATTGGCGAAAGCGCGGGTGGCAGCATGGCAATAAATGCCGCACAGGCACGCCCATCAATCCGCCGGCTTATGACGATCGCCGGTGCGAATGATCCGGGGGCAAAAGTCTCGCCGGTTACATTAAAACGTTCGCCTGCGTTTGATTGGTCAATGCGTAGTATGAAGCAATCTCTTGGATCGTTTCCGGCGAGCAGGACGCACACCGTTCGAGGTATGGCTGATCATATCGTCCGCACACGTCATACTGTCATAAAAGGCGCCCATAACCACACCGTGCCCGCCGTCGGTCACATGATGACGATCATTCTCTGTCTCACTATTTTTACGCCGTATATTATATGGCTGGTTAAAAAGCAGGACTAATCTTTGATGTCTGTAGGGTCAAACCCTTTTTGGATAAGCGCGATGTCTCGGAGGTAGATCGCTCCGACGCGCAGAAGAACGTCAAGTTTTAAGCCGTGATCGTAGGCGTATATCTTTAGTTTATCTTCAGTCTCCTGTGGTAATTCGTGCGAGTCAAAGAATTCAAACACGCACTCCTGCACGTCGTACGGCGTTCGCATGTCCGCACCGGCGTCGCAGGCATCAATCAATATCTGCTTGTTTTGGTCGATGTATTCCTTAAGGCCACTATCGTTGAGGGTCCTCTCGCCGTCCTTGGTCAGGCTAATAGGCGAATGCGCCTGGTAGAGGCCACTGGTTTTTCCTTCAAGTGCGGCAAAGCGTTCGCGCACGTCTTTGACATCGGTTTTTAGTTCGCGTACGTCCGAATCGATATTACTGACGGAAGTATTAAGCTTACCCCAGGCTATGCCAACGGCAAGTACCACGGCCGCGATACCCAGTAACGATTCGACGACACCAATTTGTATAACCGGCATCTCGGCAACAAGAGAAATAAAACCACTATTCATGTCTTTAGTATACCGTTTTTACCCTAGTTTTATAAAGCAAATATTCCTAGACTATTGCAATTCTGTCAAAATAATGCTAATGTATAAAAGTTGATTCAGTTCAATACAAACATCACCAAAACACTTCCACGTGTAATAAATATCACAGCACCAGTAAGCAACCGGCCTTATACTAAGAATTGGTAGCAACTAAGTGCAGTGAAAGGAGAAACAAGTGGATATAAATGTCCTTGTAACGCTTCTGACAATAGCAGTCATCCTGCTTTCCATCGTCATTATCGCGCTACTCGTTACCGTGACGCTCGTACTCGTCAAGGTAAACCAACTTATTAAACGGGTCGATGTCGTCGTGTCAAACGTCGCATCAGCAACCGACTGGTTATCACCGGCAAAGGTGTTCAGTTACGTCGGCCGCTTATTCCGTAAATAAC
>DASUVJ010000046.1:0-10179 GCA_036378995.1 Saccharimonadales bacterium (SeqCode) | reverse complement strand
TACAGTTACTTTCGTTTCAACTGATGCGTTTTGTACTGGGATGTGGATTGGCATTGGTGTGTGCCCCTTCCTTTTGTTTGTTTTATTTTTTCACAGCGACTCGCAGCTTGCTGCTACGTGAACGCGGATTGTGAACGTCGTAAATGTCTCCACTGAGCGGTTTTTTGGTCAGTATCTCGAACTCTGCTTCAAAGCCGGCATTTTTTTGTTCGGCGAAATATCGCTTCACGAGCCGATCTTCCAGGCTATGAAAGCTGATGATCCCTACCCTGCCGCCTTTTTTCAAAAGCTTTGGCAGAAGCGGAAGCAATTCTTCAACTTGCCTGAGTTCTTCGTTGACCGCAATGCGGAGCGCTTGAAATGTGCGCGTAGCAGGATGGATTTTCTTCCATTTGCCACGGTACTGTGTTTTGACCAGTTCGGCCAGTTCTCCTGTTGTATGGAGCGGCCGGTTTGCGACGATTGCCTCGGCGATTCGCCGTGCAAAGCCGATTGGCTCTTCTCCATATTCCGTGATAATGCGAATAAGCTCGTCTTTTGATGCCGTGTTCACCAGCGTTTCAGCTGATGTTTCCTGACGACGATCCATGCGCATATCGAGCGGACCACTATGTGTAAAGGAAAACCCTCGCTCGTCCTGATCGAGTTGTGGTGATGACACCCCTAGATCCACAAAGACGATACTAAATTGCCTACCCTCTTCGATCAGACGACGAGCGCCCGAAACAAAATCGGTATGAAGCAACATGACTCCTTTTTGCTTGAGTTCATCAAGATGACTAATTGCGTAATCATCCCGATCAACCAAGGCGGAGTCGGTATAGTTTTCAGTTTTCTCTAAAAAGCGTCGTGCATGACCGCCATACCCCGCCGTCAGATCGAGATAATTCTCGCCCTGAATGGGATGAAGCGTTTCAAGTGACGCATCTAGCAAAACTGGAACATGTATTTGTGGTGGATGTTCTTTGATACTCATAAACTGCTACTTAGTATATCAGTTTACTCGAGATCACCTACCTGGCAGTAAGAAATGTTTGTTTTTTGGTTGTTTTTGTTTTTGTAAATAAGTGTCCAGACGCGGGTTACAGTGTAACTCATATTCGCCTGGTTGAGAGACTTATGTGTGTGAGGTGGAGTTTTTTGGGAGGTGTTGTGTTTAGAGGAAGGTGCGACGGCTCTTTTTAATGTGGTGCCGCAATTTCCACTTTCTTACTGCCAGATAGTTGACCTCGAGAGCGTACCCTTACTATCTGGTCCGAATTTTTAAAGTACTTTGTGCAGGTGACCTAAATGTCGGCGTTAGGTGGCATAATGCGCCAATACGCACCCGCCCTAACAGCAACCAGCTCACGGTCAATCCCGGCGTAATCAAGCAGATGCTGCTCAATTGTCACACGACCTTGTTTTTGGTCGAGCGCTGCGCCCGTCTTTCCGCGCCTGAACCGTACGTTAAGATCAGCTACCCTTTCATCAAGGATGCTGCCAGAAAGTGCCGGTTCGACCTCGCTGTCCCAAACATTTTGTGGGTACAGGTGGAGGTACTGGCCAAAACCCCTGGTCAGAACAACTCCGCTCGCAAGTTCATTCCGAAGCTCGGTCGGTATCGTCAAACGACGTTTATCGTCGAGCTTTCTTTCGAAATAATCCATTGATGCGTGCTTTCCTGCCCTTTAGGCTTTGCTTGCTCAGGTTATTTTTTAAATGGTAGTGGTGTTTGTGTTTTTCTGTGGGGTTACCCACTTCTTTCCACTGGCTTTACTATAATACCCACAATTACCCACGACAACCCCCATTTTGTAGATTTTTTATCCACTGCCCTATGCTTATCCACAGGTCTGTGGATAAGCAGGAGCAGTATCAGAGGTCACAAAAAATACCACAGCCGACTGGTTGTGGTATTTTTAGCTATGGTCCGATGCTTACCTGCCGAGCAAAAAGCTGGCAAGCGAAGAATCGTATTGTGAAGTGAGCTGCAGGATCACCCAGCCCGTAAAAATAACCAGATTAACCACCACAGAGACGATCAAGACTGAGTTCTTAAGATCGTGGCTTAGGTGACTGGCCGGCATGACCATTGCTTCGCTGACTGATTCTTGTGATGTGTTTGTGTTATTTTTCATTATATTTTTAGTCTAGCATTTTACTTATGCTTTGTCAACTATAACACTGTTTTATTTACTATAAAGCAATTCAATGATTTTAATTAGTCCGTCGACGCGCACGACCCCGTCGGGTAGATCGCCCTGTTGCGACGGCATTACTTTACGGTCGCTTCTTAAAACATGAAAACCCGAGACACCCGAGGGAATGCCCCAAAAACTCAGTGCTTTGTCGTCAATAAGCACGATTTTTCTTGCGGTCATACCCTCCTCACCGGATAAATCTTTCGGGATCAAAAATATATCCTCAGATGTCTTCCAGGAAGCGATTATCCTGCCCTTGCCGGGGTCGTCCGTAATGACCACGGGTAGATCTTCCATGTGCGCCGCCGCCAGTTTAGTATGTTGCCACTCGGCACCACCGTATGTCAGGATACCGAATTTTTCGTCGCGGCCTCTCAATGCATCGATCAGGTCTCCTGCACCCGGCTCCAGCATGTCGGACTCTCTTGCACGAGAGATCATATCCTGACATATTTCGCCCCAGGTCGTATTGGTTTTAGATTCCTTTAAAACACCCTGGACATACGTTGCTGCGTCGAAAGATCCGCCCGAAAGTTCAACCTCGCGCCGGGCAAGTGCGAGCTGTTCGGGATTTATAGATGTTTTTCGTTCGATCGCCCTCTCCAGCTCCTGCTGCAGTTTGGTCGTATCACCGAGGCAACGGTCAAAATCAAGAATATAAAAAGTATCAACGATCATGTATGTCGTTATAAAGCCCTATGATTGCGCCGGCGACAGCAGCCGAATCGTGCCTGATCAATGAGCGCGTTACAGGTAATTTATCGCCCTTGTGCGCCTCCGCAACGCCTCCCAAAAAGCTGCCGGCGATCGACTGGTACTTCTTTTTAGCCAGAGTACGCTCATCAGCCTCAACGAGAAAGGCCTCCTCCGCCTCATAGCGCTTTGCGAGCTCCTCATCAGGCTGCTGTTCGTTATACAGTACATAATCCAAAAATGCGCCGCCCGCAAAACGCTCGATCTCGTCGGCATGATCACCGACAGTAAAGTTCTCCGTCTGACCCTTTTTTGTCACAAGGTTAGAGACATAAATAACCGTTGCGTTCGTTTTTTGGAGCGCCTCGCCGACACCATCAATCACAAGCAACGGACCAAGCGACGTATAAAGATCGCCTGGCGCGACAACGACCAAATCCGCCTGCTCGATGGCAGCAATAGCCGTAGGGTTCGCCTTTGGCTTTGGAACAAGTGATAGCGTCGCCCGGCGCGGGTCGTGCTCAAAATAATCCGCATCGATGACACGCTCGCCCTGTAGAATAACGCTCGCCTCGGGCCACTCCATCTTTAAACGGACATCATCAAGGGTCGCCGGAAGCACCACACCGTTAACGCGCAGGATATCCGATGCCGTCTCTACCGCCTCCGTAAAGTTACCTGTCATTTTTTCCAGAGCGCTCAGCAGCAAATTACCGAACGCATGCCCCTGGAATGTCCCCTCTTCAAAGCGATAGTTAAATAAGTCACGCACCTTAGAAGAGTTACTGAGCGCCACCAAGCACTGACGCACATCACCCGGAGGCAAGGCGCCGAGCTCATCGCGGAGCACGCCAGTACTGCCGCCGTCATCCGCCATATTTACAATAGCCGCGATTGAATGTGAGTATTCCTTTAGCGCGCTCAGTAACGTAAAACTCCCCGTTCCGCCGCCAATGACTGCAATTTTTAGATTGTTTCGGGGATACGGGTCGTTCATCGTTATTCTGTCCTCAGATGTTTAATGATCTTTGCAAACCAGACAGCACTCGGGCGCGGTGTTCGTTTCAACGTTTTATAGTCAACGGCGATTAAGCCGAATCGTGGCCAAAAACCTTTGTCCCACTCAAAATTATCGATCAGGCTCCAATGTAAATAACCCTCAAGCTTCACGCCGCTATCCATGGCTTTTTGCATGCCAATCAGTGTCTGCGTAATCCACCACTGGCGGTTTTGGTCATCTGCGTCGGCTAGGCCGTTTTCTGTTATGAGAATTGGTAGATTGTATTTTTCGTGGAGACGCTCTAAAGCATGCTGGATATTTGCCGGCGACAGGTCCCAGCCAAGATCACTGACCTTTTCATCGGGATTATGCACGCGGTAACCATACACGCGGTCGCTGAAGTAATAATTTACGCCAAGATAATCACAGTGTTTTACTACTTTTTTAAGGAAGTGATCATCACGCAGATACTGCATTAAATCAGCACTCTTTTGGCTTAATACCGCATCGTCACCTGCATAAACGTACGGCGAGTTTTTAGCTACCGACACCTTAAAACGACGATTGATGCCGTGGATTGCTTCTGCGGCTTTATTGTGTGCTGCGGCCAGGTTATTCAGAACAGTCCGCATGGAGGCTTTGCTGGTTTTACCAGGAGGCCATGCACCCGTCAGGTAGCTTTCGTAGGCATACACCTCAGGTTCATTAATGGTAATAACGAACTTAACATCCCGGCCAAGCTCGCGCATGATCTTATCAGCAAAGCGCACAAAGTACTGGATATTCGAGCGCTTTTCAAAACCGCCCATCTCGGCAAACCAAACCGGCAATGTAAAGTGAAACAGCGTAACGACTGGTTCGATATTACGGCGCTTGAGCTCGGCTACATACTCTTTATAATGCTGGATGGCCGAAGCACTCCATGCACCTTCTTCTGGTTCAATACGCGACCATTCTACGCTAAAGCGAAACGCATTCATGTGCATCTTGCGCGCGATTTCAAAATCTTCTTCGTAGCGGTTAAAGTGATCGGCACCTTTGCCTGATACATAATTTTCAGGGTCTTTTGCCTGGTCCTTTATGTCGGGCCAGTTGTCCAGGTCATGCCACTGATATTCGGCTTGGGCTGCCCGTGATTTGGCATTTTCAAGTTCCCAAACAGTCCATTGGTTGTGCATGCTGCCTTCGACTTGATGCGCGCTCGTTGCTGCCCCCCAGAGGAATTTCTTCGGAAACCTTAAACTCGGTTTTTTCTGCATATACATCTATTATACGACACACTGAGTGCGTGTATAATGAAAGACAATGTTTCACGTGGTCTTCCGCCTGATCTGGCGTCTCATTATTCTCGTTATCGGAGCTGTCGGCCTCTGGATAGCTATCTTCAAGCTCTACCCTGCAGCCGACAGCCGGATGCCTGCTTTTTTCGCTCTTCTGCTGCTTTACTGTGGTATCGCGTACTTCTTTATCCCATTCCTTTTTCGGTTACTGCGCATTTTTATTAAGCCAAACCACATTCCCCTCTACGCCGCCACCGGTGACGGATGGCCGTCTGACCCGGTTAATCTGGCGATTGTCGCCCGAAGTAAAAAAGAGCTGCGAAATGCCATGAAAAAAGCTGGCTGGCACGAGGCGCACCCGCTTAACTTTAAAAACGGCCTACGGGCACTTGGTGCCATGGTATTCGACAAGCGCTACCTCGAGGCGCCGATGAGTAATCTGTACTTATTTAACCGGTCGCACGACATTGGATTTGAAATTCCTACCGGCAGCGGCAGCCCGCGCACACGTCATCACGTACGCTTCTGGAAACTGAAGGAGCCGGTTATTGCCGATCGTCACGCTCACCATTATGCATTTTGGAAGGAGCAACTTCAGCACTTTTTAGGCCTTGAGCGCGACATCTGGATCGGTGCAGCAACCGAGGACATCCGTATGATTGATTTACAGTGGCGTACCGGTCAGATCACCCACGGTGTTAGTCACGACGCCGACAAGGAGCGCGACTTCCTCATTCAAACCCTAAAAGACACCGGTCTCGTACAAAAAGTTCACAAAACCGAGCCCGGCGAAGTCCTCCGTTTCCGCGGGCAACATATCAGAACGTTTTATATTACCGACGGTGGCATCAAAGTAGTCAGGCTCAAATAAAAACACCCCGCCGAATAGCGAGGCGTTTTTATTTTATCGTTCCCTAGACGCCCATCATGCCGATGATAAGCGCCATTACCATGATCGTTACGAATTCGTGAGCGACGTTAAGCAGTGTCAGCTTCTTACGGCGATCTTCAAATAGGTCGTGCATCGCAAGGCGTGCTGCAGTAAAACCAAGCCACAGCCAGAACGCCGTCGTTAGCGTATCCTGCAGGAAGCTATGATTAAAGAAGTGGTTACTAAGCATAGAGACATGCGCCAGAACATACGCCGTAATAAGCGACAGGACGAATGCCATGATATAGGTGAACGCCATACCTGCCGTGCCACCATCGGTCTTTACCTTTACTTTCGCGAGTTTCATCCACATGTTACCGAATACGCCAGGCGCATACCAGATTGATCCGACGACCATCGTCGAGACCGCAGCCAAGAATACCGCTAGGTAGTTAACGTTTACTTCCATGGTTGTTCCCCCGTTTAGTTATGCTAAAAGTATAGCAGAAATTACTACAGATTAGACAACGACGTCTTCGCCGAAGTGTTTTTGCAGGCGCATTTTAATGCTTCCTTCGTGCCGGCCCAGTTTAGTACTAAGAGCTTCGATAGAAACACCGTTTTGAAAATCTTCTTTTAGAATAGCGTCGTCACTATCCTGCCAAGGGCGATAGGCGTTTGGATACGTTTCGCGCATTTTCTCAACCTTTTCAGCCCAGCCCGAGGCCGTCTTCTTTTTCGGCGGTGCTGTTTTACGAGTCTTCGCTTTTTCGGTTAAGTGAGCGAACTTTTTGCTATCGTCGGCGGCACGCGAGCGCAGCCTACCATCAATCGAAAGTGCATCCTCGCTGATTGCCAGCGCCATGCGGTTAATGCCACTAAGATAGAGGTTGGACAAGTTTTTTACTCGGCTCAGTGCCACATACCCCATACCCTCGACAAAGGCTTTTCGCAGGTCGATGCGGGCTGCATCAAGCGTCATACCTTGAGATTTATGCACGGTAATCGCCCATGCCAAACGAAGCGGAATCTGAGTGATACTGGCACGCTTCTTTTCACCGTCACGAAGTTCCCACGTATCAGGCATCATACTGACCGTTTTGCCGTTTCTAAACTGCACGATCGGATATTCCGTGTTGGGTTCAAAATCGACAACAGTGCCGATGCTTCCGTTAGCATAGCGCCGATCGGCTGCATTTTTCACCGACATCACCAGCGCGCCTTTTTTAAGGCGAAGGACACTCGGCGCCAGCACGGAACGTTGTAAATTCTCCACGTAATTATCTGCGCCTGTCGAGGTTTGTGTATAAAATAGTTCGTCACCCGAAAGCTCGTCAAGCTTGAGTTCGTTCATACGATCAACGTCGATATTGACCGTATGGAGCTCCGTAAGAACCGTATCAGCGGGCGGCTGCTGATCCACGCGCGAAAGCAACTTCTCCGCATGATGACGGCGAATATCGCCATCGCGAAGCGCATTTAAAATATCGAGAAGTTCAGCATCGTCCTGTCGGTGCTGTTCTTCCAGATAGCAGATCGTCGGATCAAGCTCCTGCCATACCTTACTATGGACAACAAACCCGCCGCCGCGCGATTCGCCGCGATTAATTGGAGGTAGCTGAAAAAAATCGCCACTCATAATCACCTGTATACCGCCAAACGGCATGTCTTTGCGGCGCACCAACCGGCAGGCTTCATCTACCATATCGAGACGGTAATCGTGCAGCATCGAGATCTCGTCGATGATCAATACGTCGGTTTTTTCGATGATTTCGCGGCGGCCTTTTGCCAGGTGGTCCGCAAAACCGTTCGGCAGATAATCAGACACCCCGATTCCCGCCCAAGAGTGAATCGTCGTACCACCAAGATGTGTTGCCGCAAGTCCGGTCGTGGCGGTCACGGAGACATGTTTGCCCTCCGACTTTGCCAATTTAATAAATTGGTTCAAAACAAATGTCTTACCCGCCCCAGCAGGGCCAGTCAGCAGCACGCTTTCTCCCGAAAGCATAATCTCAAGCGCGAGTCCCTGGTTCATTACTATTTAGTATAGCATCCCGCGCAGTGTATAATGACGGTATGAGAAGAGGCATAAGCGGTTTTACCATCGTCGAACTTTTGATCGTGATCGTCGTGATCGGTATTCTCGCCTCTATAACCGTCGTTGCCTACAATGGTGTCCAGCAACGTGCGCGCAATGTTGCACGCCTGACCAACGTCAATAGTTGGATTGACCTGTTTGAGATTTACCGTGCCGCAAACGGCCGCTACCCTTCAGTTCCTGAAGGCGACTATTGCCTTGGAACCGATTTTCCGCCAGGCCTGGACGGCCAACCACGCTGTCGAAATCTGGACACGAACAGTCCGACGGTCTCTTATCTGCAATCTGGTAACACAGCGCTTATGAACGCGCTAAAAACCGTCGGCTCTCTCCCCCGAAACGAGCACGGCGGCGTCAATTGGATCGCCGGGCCATACGTCCATACCTGGGATGGCGGATATTACCTGACCCAGGTCTTCCAGGGCGGCGCCGGAAACTGCCCGGCCGGTTTCAATCAGGATTGGGTGTCGGGCACAGGCGTCGTGCTTTGCGGCATCGAGAAATAGATTTGCTACAATAGCTCCTATGAACGTAGCGATCCAGGGAGCACAGGCATCATTTCATCATCAAGCGGCAGCGTCATGGTTTGGCCAGGCTGTATCAATTATTGAATGTGACTCGTTTGGTGATGTATTTGGCACACTTAACCGACACGAAGCGGCGCAGGCTGTCATTGCCGTCGAAAACTCACTTTATGGCTCCATCAATGAAGTTCTCGACTTAGTCGAGGCTCACGGCTACCCCATCGTCGGCGAAGTATACCTGCCTATTGAGCAGCAGCTCATTACGCTGCCCAATGTATCGCTAAGTCAAATCACCCGTGTCTATTCACATCCGGTTGCATTGGCGCAGTGCCAGCATTTTCTAGACACACATCTGCCGAATGCTGAGCGAGTCGAATACCACGACACAGCTGCAAGCGTTGAGCTCATTAAATCACTGGGTAATCCTGCCTATGCCGCAATCTCCGGTCGTATGAGTGCGGAGCTGCACGGGCTTCCTATCCTCTCCGAGAATATCGAAGACAACCGTGCGAACATCACGCGCTTTTTAGTATTGTCCGCAGGCGGCAAAAAGCCAAACGATGTCTCGAAAGCATCCTTCGTCATTGCGACCGATCATACACCAGGCGCGCTCGCCCGAATCCTTGCCGGACTTGCCTCTCATGGCGCAAACTTAACGAAATTACAGTCACGACCGATCATTGGAGAACCCTGGAACTACCGCTTTTATATCGATATAGAAGCCGATGCTTCCACCATTGAAGAGTGCATTGATTTCCTCAAAAATACGGCCGTAAAAACGACCGTATTGGGTAAATATAACGCCGCTTCCGCTTAGCCGCGAGGTGGCTCGCCGTCAGGCTCGTCGAGCAGTTTTTTACTCTTGATCTCGTAGCGCTTTCCGGTGATTTCACTCACGATGTAATCTTCGTTAATCAGGTTAACAAACATATCAAGATCGTTGCCGTCCATGATGATAATCGCACCGTTGTCGTCGCTCATGAGTTCGAGCTGCATTTGGTCGGCATATTCGAGCGCCTGCTCCTGCGTTACGGCGCCGATTTCCATCTTTTGTAATTTATTAACGATCTTTTTACGCTCGCGCACCAGCGTCTGAAGGTCGAGGCCGTCCGGAAAACTCAGTTTAAACTGCTTCTCGATCTCCTCTACCTTAACATCGGCCAGCGCCTGTTTTTTGTAGTCGTAGTTAAAGAGTTTTTCAAATTTAGATTGGTTAAATACAAAAATATCCTTGTCGATAATCAGCACCTGGTTATCGTTTGGCATCTTAAGTCCGACATCCGCCTGGAACGCACCGAACTTGCCGTCGCGGAACTCCCAGCTGGTCGAGCCGGTCAGTACATTACCCTGCGAAATCGCCTTAATTGAGTAAAAGGCCTTCTTAGGATCATCCTTATGCGTAAATCGGGCAACGATACCTTTGATTCGCTTGAATTCGTGCTCTTCCTGGCTAAACTCTACGATGTCGTGGCGCTCTTTTTCGATGAGATGAATAAGTGTTTCGGCGCGACCGACCTTTACGAGATCGGT